>CAMUYT010000007.1 GCA_947164955.1 uncultured Bacteroidales bacterium
TTCTTCGGGCTAGGCTCTCGCTGTGCCATCGCCCCAACGCTGAACGCCGCCAATAATAGGGCGACAAGTAGGTACTTTTTCATGGTGATATAGATTTAGTTAATGTTTGTATGTCTTTTCGTTTTCGTGGCAAGATGATACTCCCGTTCTCCCAGTGAGAACGTGGATTGGGGTGCTTCATTCAAGTTTGTCAATAACTCGAGTGATATATTCGCGATAGTTTTTTATCACCCAGGTCACCTCATAGCCATCTTTTTCATTCCTGAAGTAAATATATAAGTAATCATTTCTTTTCGACTTGAAAACTTTCCAATTATCCACAATAGGTTTGCGCAATCTGGAGCGACCTGTAAGCCAATGGGGTGCATTCACTATTGAAAAGTATGGATTGGGAATGTCTTCTATTGTTTCTTTGGGCAGATAAAAATCAACTTTACCGTGTACAAAACCTCTAATCTCCTCAATAAAAACACCATTTTTAGATGCTTGCAAAGAAATAGAAATGCCCCAATTAGAAAGCACGCTTCTTTCATCAAAGAATACCGAGCTGCCCCCTTTCTCTAAATCTGAATAGTAACGATTTAATGGGATTTTTTTTAAAGTTTGAGTTTGGCTAGGTGCGTTTTGCACAAAACAAGATAAGTCTTGTTTTATTTCATTATCCATCAAACTATCAAAACAATTACTTGAATCAAAAACAAATTCCTTATTATTTTGTGCAATTGCCGTGAACATCACATTCATCAGTATTATGATTGAGAGTAAAAAACGTGAAAACTTCATAAGTATATATTTAGATTTTTTGTATCAAATAAGGATTTGCATAGATACCAAGTTGTCGAATTGCAAGTTCAGCTTGCAAAAACAAAGGAGATGTTATAGGTAAAAAGGCATTAGCGTTTATCACACCTGAATACAGCAAAGCACGCGATGTCATATTGACACAACCGTACCCAATTCCGTATTGCAGATTACCAATATTCAGCAGGTTACGTCCATTGTTCAGGTTGTTGGTCATAGCTCTCATTATTTTACCATTAACATTAGTAAGTGACACATTGACTACAGGTTCTCTTGTTTTAATAACTGAAGCATTCTTACCTGGAAACGGATTCCCTTTAAATTGCTCTTTAACAAAGGTCATTTCCCAATTATAGTCATCTATTAATGACACCCCTGTTTCTTCTTTAAATGGCAGATTATTATAAGCATCAATGTCCCAATTTGGACGGTTTGAAACAAGAATATCATTTTTAGAATAATCGCCCAGTTCACTATGTCCAAATAATTTGGGCCTACTTTTCACATCAATATTAGTCCCGTTAACCCCTGCCACAACATCCTGCAAGTTGGCCAAAGCCCCAAATGCATAACCGATGTTTTGCCAAGGAGAATTACCTTTTTTGCCAAGATATCCCCATTCGCCTGTCATGGGATCGTAAGATACCGCTCCGAAACTGATAGGTGGGGAGTAAGAACCTCCGCTCAACATCGTCATGCCCGTGCAATTCACCAAAGAACTGGCATAGATGCCTGCCGTATTGGCCATGAAGCCTCCTCCAGCGACAAGATATGCTCCCGTATATCCCGCCGCGAAACCAATTGCCGCACCGCCGAGTATATAGCCGTAGGTTTGCCAATCGTCGAAGCCATAACCTTTCGAAACTGCAATGTTATAACCCGTATATCCACCCATGACTGTTGCAATCCCAATGCCGACCATGGCCAATGTTGTCAAGGCAATCTCCCCATCCGGGTCGGTGTATTTCAACGGGTTATTCAAGCAATATGCATACCTGTTGAAGCTCTGCGAGAAGTCGGGAGCCTGCACATAGTTGTCCACCGAAAGGAAGCTGCTCATCACGGGGTCGTATATGCGGCCGTTCATGTTGATCAGGCCGAAACTGAAAAGATGCTCATGGCCGGTGAAGCCACGGTCGTAGAGCAGCACGCCGTTGTATTGCCCGCTCCACGAGGCGGAGGCACGCAGATTGCCCCAAGCGTCGAAGCTCAACTCCTGAAGCACGGTGCCCTGATCGTCGGTGAGAGTCGTCCATGAGCCGAGGTGGTCCTTGTAGATATAACGCAGGGATTCGGTAGTGCCGTTACTCGTCACCGCAGCAAACACCCCCATGGGGCCGCTGATGAAGGTGTTCCACTGCGCATTGCCGTTTTGGGTAATCAGCTCGCAGTTGCCCACATACAGCTTCTCGTATGAGTTGCCCTGGGTCATTTGGATGCGCTCGTGGTCGTAGCCGTATTGGTAGGCCACTTGGCCAACCAGGTTCTCGTTCTCGTCGTATTGGCTCAGCGTCTTCACCTTGTCGAACATCGTGTAGGCAATATCCAGCGACGGAGAGGCAAACGGGTTCCCGGCCATGGTTGCCGAGCTTACGGCATGGGGCTTCAAGTTGCCGTGTTGGTCGTAGGTGTTGTATTGCGCTCCGCTGAACACCGCCTGCCCATCGGCTTCCTTCGCAAGGATGCGTCCCAAGTCGTCATACGTCATGTCGCTGTCGGTCGTCCCGTTCAGGGTAACGGTCGTCAGGCGGTTCAGGTAGTCGTATGTGAAGGTCTCGGTGTTCGGCATGGCGAATTTGTCTTCCGTTCGAGCGGCTAAATTAGCAAAAATATCATAACTGTAGCCAAAATTTTGGATAATGTTCCCGTTTTTGCTGGCTTGTTGTGCAGAAAGCAAGTGCCTATCGTCATACTGGTAATAGGAATGCACGCCATTGCCCATCTCGTAATGGGTGATTTGTCCCAAGGCATTGGCTTCATGGGTCTTCCACAGCAGTTGGTTGTTATGACGAATTTCGGTCACGTTTCCTGTGGTGGCATCATAACCTTTCTCTATCGCATAGCCGCTGGGATAGGTCACTTCCTTGACGCGAAGCGGAAAGCCGTTCTGGTCGTCATAGGAATAGGTAGTTGTGTAGGTCGTGCCAAACAGCGTTTCCGTTGTCGAAGCCTGTCGGTTATAGTGTTGTGCGTCGTAATTGAATGCAACTACTTGCTTCTCAACATCGCCCTCTCTCAATGAAACATTCGTCAGAAGTCCTTTGCTCCCCGCTGCTTCCGAGTAGTTCCATGTCGTGATCCTGTCAGGTTGGCTCGCGTTGTTGTTATCGGTCTCTATGATGAGTTTCTTCCGGCCCATGTTGTCATACTGATAAACGGTCACATCGCCTTTGGGTGAAACCGTTTGCACCAATTGCCCGAATGCGTTGTATTGGCTTGTCACTTGGCCGTAATCGGGGTCGACGAGTCCCGTGCGGTTGCCAGCATTATCGTATGATATGGACACTTTGGTGGTTTCCATGCCGTTCACCTTGGTCCATGCCAAACTGCCGTTGGCGTTGTAGCCGTATGTAATCACGTTGTTGGTGCCGCTTTCGTCTATTGTCTCAGCCTTGCTATCCGTCCATCCCATAATGTTGAACGTGGTTTGGGTGATATGGGTCTGCGCATTGCCTGCCACGCCCGTGGTGACTTTCGTTACCAAACCATCATAGTCATACCGAGTATACGGCTCTATCGTCTGGTTATCCACCGTGAATTGTGGGTCATACACAACCTCAATACGGTCAAAGTCACCATAGGCATAGGTCGTCCATTTTCGCTGTCCCATGGGCAATCCCTTGAAGTACGGCTCGCTAATCTTGTACAAGCGTCCCCACACATCGTACTGCTTGTCTTGGTATATCACCTTGTCGACTCCGTTTTCGGGCAGTCCGTGCGACACGGTCCTCAACTCACGCCCCATGGCATCATAGATGATGAGTTCATCGGCGCTGCCAGAACGTTGTTTCCATGAAAAATACTTTGGACAGGTCAGGCCTTCAGCATGGATTTGATAGGCACTGCCAGCGAGCCATCGCAAAGCGGTCACGGTCTCTGTCCCAGGTATCCGGCTTTGGTTTGCATCGTTGTCGAGTTTGTAGCTTCTTACTGTCAGTCCAAGATGATCGGGATTCTCGGTATATGTGGAGTAGCCGTTGCAGTCGGTCTCGGTTTCCATTTCACCGTAAACATTGTCGTAACTGTATAACGTCTCATAATCCTTGGTGTGGGTCAGGTCGTACTCCTCGGTTTTCTTTGTGAGGAAGCGGTAATCGGTGGAATATTCATACATGGTCTTGAATCCGTCTTCCGACCTCCCAACAACGGGGTAATGGCTTTCATCTTTCAAGCGGCCAGTGGGGTAGTAGGTGTAGTATGCCGTCATTGCCAAAGGGTCATGTTCGTCTTCGACGCCCGAGGGGTAGGTATTGACAAACGTAGGCAGGTAGGGTTTGTCACTGTCATAGAAATAGACGGTCAGCAGCCGTGAATCGGCATACCCAGTGGTTCTGCGTGTCGACCTCGTGAGAACGGATTGCGGGCGGTTGGGCACCCATAGGGTGCTGCTATTCAGTATTGGAGCATATACGGTGTGTGAGGAGTTCTGGAACTCGCAATTTGCCACTGTCCCAACCAGCCCTGGATCGGTTCCATTACGAACCTCGACGACTCTGACAACATTTTGATAGTTGATAGTTCCAGTAGCCGCTTGCGATCCGTCGTATTCGTTTTCCGCTATGCGTCGGCGCAGATGGGTCCTTTCGCCAAGCAGGTTGAACTCGTCGGTTATCGTCTTGACAGCCAAGGGGATAAACACCTTGACGCCAAGGCTATTCATGTCGCGCTGGCAAAGGCCTTTCGCATATTCATAGTTGGTCGAAAGTGTTTCCACCTCCTCCTCGTCATCCTTATAGCGATAGGCCACCTCCGATTCGAGTACGAGAGCGCGGTGCTCTTTCATCGGTTCGAAGTTGAATGTGCGTTCCAGTTTGCTCTGGTGTCTTTTATATTGTGATTCCTTGCTGGTGGGAATGATTTGCCAAACATCGCGAGTGGTGTTGGCAAAGCCGAGAAGGCCCTTGCCTTTCCTGTGTATGATGGCGTTGGCATAGGAAAACAGGGCTACATCATGGGCTTGTGTCGCCAAATTGACATTGTATGAACTTAGCGACTTCACTGCCTTGGTTGGCATTGGGGTGTTGTATAGTTCAAATCCGAGATTTTGCCCGATACTATTTATCGTATATATATTATTGTTTTTCATCGGGTTATGAATCAAATACTCATAGTCGAAGGATGCTCGGTTGCCCATGCCATCGGTGATGTCTTTGACGTTGTAATAGATGGAATGCTGAGGAAAAGAATATAAGTTCCCTTTGCTAATAAGAGCCATGTTTTCTTGTCCCAAGAAATTTCCAACACACAAACCAGGCGTGGACTCCTGCTGAATTAGAATGTCTTCAGCATCAAACTCTTCTATTCTGGAAAAGCCGTTTCCGATAGGTGGACCATACAAAACAGCGAACTTGCAGCTGCTCGTCTCCAACTTGTTTCGCAACATCACATCGGACTTTCCATCACCGTTAACATCAACTATCTCAATATAATAATCCAGTCCTTCTTTCCCTTCTATGGAATAATTCGCATCATTAGGGTCCTCGTCTCCAAAATATTGGTGCATGATTCCTGTAACATCAAAGACGGGATATGAATGCCAGTCTTGTTTGAAAAGAAGAATTTGCCATGTTTTGGTGTCTTTCCGAAAAGTAAGGAAATCGGTATGTCCATCACCATTGAAATCGCCCGTGTAATTCCTGTTCCATTTATCCATCATATTGGCCACTGGGAACCAAGAATAGTTTCCCTCAATATCAATATAGACTTTAGCAATTACACCTGGTGCGGTGTCAAATTCATTGTCGAACCACACTTCTGTTCTTCCGTCTCCATCAAAATCGCCCGGCACATATTTCACCCCATTCCAGTCAGTGACACTTGTCCTTTGCCTAAAACTATGAGATTGTTCATCGTAGTACAAGTATACATAGTGTTTATACGGGAAAGCAAAAATAATGTCACAGTGCCCTTTACCGAGGAAGTCCCCAACAATAAACGAATAATTCTTGTCTTTTGTTATTCTAAACTCGAACACATCTCCGTTCTCCCAAATGTATTCACTACCATACCCAAAAATAGAAAAGGTGAACTCTGAATTGTCATTAGGGGTATAACTCACCGCATATCTATCATTGTTCCTTGTTTCCGATTCGTTCCTAACTGTATCCCTGGTGTTCTGGCATAGCTTAAACACATCATAATTCGCTCGAGATAATAAATTATTGGGGTCTGTGTTCTCACCAACGAACAGTACCTCATCAATGCCGTCGCCGTCAAGATCACAAACATAAATCCAGCGTAGATTATACGGTATTTCAAATGTCCCTATCTGTTCAAAATAGAGTTCTCCTGCTTCGTCATCAGTCTTTGTATGCCCTTTGTTTATAAAAGCATGGGCTCTATGCACCCCTCTATTATCCATCCCAATAGAATCGGTTATTGACCTATCTTCAACCCAATTATTGTCTTTTACGGTACATATCAAGTCTTGCAGTCCATCCCCATTAAAATCTCCCGCGAATTTAACTACACCATCTGTCGTTACTGAGCCATGGGAGTAATAATTAATGGGTGAAACATACATCTCATCAATTTCGGAAAAGAATATGTTATTACTACCATTGTTAATTTCAGGGTATTCTCCCCAGTTTATTATTGTCGGATTAAGAGACAAATCCTCATACTCATATTTAATCCTAACGAGCCGATTGTAATAATTGTATGAATTCACCTGCCCACTGTTTTCATCATACACAAACTCATATTTGCTCAAAGGTTGGTTCCAATGATAGATGCTTATATCACTTAGCAGCCAAGGTTGATAAAGCAGATGGTTGCCAATGGCCATACTCTCTTTGTCTATGCGATTGCTGTAATAATGGAAATCTATCCCATATTTTGTGCCTCTCTCCATCTGGCCAGCATCTTGAACATGTGAATTGGCACAATACTGTATGTTGCCCAACCTGTAATTGTGGCCAACATCATCTATTATATAGTTATATACCATATAATTCCCGTTTCGGTCTTCCACCCTATTCAGCAGCCATATCACAACGGTCTGAGAATCAACATCGTTGTTGTGAACAACTCTTGCATTAACAGCATTGCCATACTCCATAACCAGGCCGTCTGCAGTAAACACTTTAAAACACTTGGGGCCGATGAAACCACTTTCCGTATACGAAACAATCTTGCTCATTCCGTCCACCTCGGTTCTGTATTCTGCATTGTTCGAGCCATAGGTCAATCCGTCAAGGACCATGAGCCTTTGGCCGTCTAATGCAAAACGGTCACGGTAATCGAGCGAGACTCCTGTCACTTTGCCATCATGATAGTTGGTTTGCCCCACACGGGTAATGGCCGAAAGGCCTCCAAGACTCCAACCCCAGCCAAGCAGCCCGTTTCCGCTTTGGCTGTTGTATACAATGGACAGGTTGGGCTGCACACCGCCCATGCCTTCCGGCACTTGGATCGGGATGGAATAGACCGCGCCGCCAAGTGCCGAAACGTCGACGGTGCCACCGATAGCCCCCACCACAACTTCGTCCTCAACAGGTGGTTCGATTTCATTAACCTCTTGTGCCCAAAGTCTGGGCAATACCATCAACAATGATAATATGTAAATCAGTCTTTTCATGGCTCTAGCTTTTTGTCGTTAAACTTATTTTATTCTCTTATCACCTTCCATACATGTTTCCTGTCGCCACCGATCAATTGGAACATATATACTCCTGGAGGCAGGGATGCCATGTCGAAGTTCTCGGTTGGTCCGGTAATGGCTTTTTCGTATAGAACAACACCGGTTGCCGTCGTTACCTTGAAAACCAGGGAAAGTTCATCCGGTTTGTTCTGAATTGTAAGGGTTAGTTTGTCCTTTGCAGGATTCGGATAAAGGTTCACACGCATGTCTCCATAGAAATCGAGGACGGTTGATGTGGCTGAGGGTTTCTCTTCAATACGGCTTCGTCCACCTTGGTTTGACGAAATGGTTTGTGATGTGCGGTTTCCGTTGTCGTCATAATCAAAGGTCACCGTGCCGTTTTGTTGGGCTTGGCCATTCAAACTCACGCCAAACAAAGCGATGGCGATTGCTGCAATTACATGTTTTCTTTTCATCTTGTTTTTGTTTAATGTGTTGGTTTTGTTTTTCTCATGGAAATCCCTATCTTTGCAGCGCAAAAACGGGCAGGGGATACCGCTGGCATTCGCCCGCAGTTAACGTAGTTCGTTTTGCTTCGGGTGCTTGACCAGCAGTGCGATCTTCCACAAAAGCTTTTGCTCTTCAAGCACCTTATTATATATAGCCTCACTTCGGATGCTTTATCGAATGAATTTGGTCTGCTCCTTCATCGTTTCAGTGGTTTCTTAATCCGTTACCGTAAACTCACCATAATACTCGTCCCCGTTGGGAAGGGTAAAGGTGACAATGTAATTCCCTGCGCTGGGGATGTAGATTTGCAGGCCGTTCGGCGTAAGCACTGACGTGTATTGCACCGAGGCACCAGCGGCGGAGGTCACTTCAACCTGTACCTGGCCAAGGTTTTCGCTGAAGGTTAAAGAAAGGATATGGCCATTAATAGAGGCATCAATGGAAGAGCCACGGGGAGCACCTTGAACTTTGGCTTCCTTAATAATAATGTGACCTATACCATCAGCTGGGTGAGTGCCATTGGCAAAGCACAATGCTGTCTGCAATAACACGCCGAGCAGAAGCATGAATTGTTTGAATTTTGTGTATCTCATGACTTTATCTTTTAAAAATCAATGCAAAAATACATGACCTCACACAATCTGGTCAAGAAAAAACGAATTCGGTTTTTTCGGTTTTTATATAATAAACTAATTATAAACGTATTATTATCTCTTGTAGAATGACTGCAATTTTGTCATTACTGTCTAGAATCTTTTGTAGTCTTTTCTCGCGATCCCAAATTGTACTATTGGATTTCTGAAGCAAAGCTGCAATCTGTACGTTGTCTAAACCCAATAGACACAGAAAACAATATTGGTAGTCTTTCACTTTCAGTTCAGGGTGCTCTTTTCCCAATTTTTCAAACAATGTACCATAATGATGGTAGGCGGCATTTTTCAGCTGTGCCATCTGCGTATTGTCAAGAGATATTCCTGAATAAGCCGAGTAAGGGACGGTGGATTTAATGGGGTTTTTATTGTCGTTGCATACGGACAATATATACTGGCAAATAGGCTCGTCGGCATAGTTTTCCGCGAAGCTGAAAGACTGTGCTTCTGCCGGTTTGACAATGGCATCAGGCTTTGTTTTCTCATCATGCTCGGTTTCTCGCCTTCTCTTCAGGATAAGAGACAAAGAAAGGAAAAAGATCAGGACGGCAAAGAATATTCCTCCAATAATATAGTCATCTATCCGCAAAGTCTCATTCTGTTGACGAAGGAACTCTCTTTCTTGTCTTGAATGGTCATATTCATTGCTGAGCTCAGCCAATTGCGACTTCAGATGGCTGTTGTTCTCGTTCAGGTTACCGAAAGGAACCAAAAAATCAGCATATTCGTGCGCTTCAGGGTATTTGCCATGCGCTTTGCATATTTCCACCAGCCATTCAGCAGCCTGCTTCTTTGAGTTGATGTTTTCGGAATTGATGAACACTTTGTTTAAATATGTGTATGCGGAGTCGAATTGTGATTCATGGAAGTAGATGCCACCTATTGAGAGACAACGTGAATGGAATTCTTTGTCTCCCTCGGATAAAGCGAGTAATTGATATAATTGGTCCAACACCATGTCTGGATCCTTGTCAGTTTCGTATGACAAAAGCATTCGGTGAGCAGTCAAATCCCTATATAACAGAGTGCTTGTGTCGGGAAGGGCTGAGATACCTTTTTTGAAATATATATTTGCACTATCATAAAAGGACATCATCTCATAATTCAAGCCAATTTCATCAAGAATCCAAGCCACATGCCAATGCATCGCATCGTACCTTTGATAATACGGCAAAGCCTGTTTCCCGAAATCAATGGCCTGCTCATGGAGATAAAGATCAGAAAATAGGCTTGTCAAATGAGTGTATGTCAACGCCATGAATTGAGCCCTTTCCTGCACCAGTTCCCTTTTCGCGAAACTACTCTCCATCACTTCCAATGCCTTCAGGTATTCCGCGCAAGCGTTCACAACGCTGTCTTTTTCGTAATAGCCTACGCCGTTGATGTAGTGGGCGCGGGCATCCAAGAATACGAGGTTGGGGGTTGGGTTGGGAAGTGTGTTTTTTAATCCCCCCAGCCCCCTTTGCAAAGGGGGAGTCAGCCGCACGAGGCTGTCGAAATAGGACACGGCTTGAAGCAATTCCGCGCGGTTGCTTTGGGCCGCATAGTTCTTATACAGCAACTCCGAAATCAGCAGCTGGCAGTAGTGCCCATTAAACTCATCCAGGCTATCCGCCTCGGGACTGTGGCAGAAGGCCTGCAGCTGCGCCAAGGCGCTGTCGGGCTGGCGCCACATCAGGCTGTCGATGGCAGACAATTCAAGGGACGGCCCTTCGACGGGCTCGTCTACCTGGGCCGATGGGGTGCAAGCCACCATCACCACCAATCCCAACAAACACGCAATACTACCGACATGCTTTCTCATTTATGAAACGATTATTGCAAATAAAAAAACCAGCTATTCCTCCTTTTGCTTCCGCTTAAATATCTTCGTCCTAAGCATGAACACCGTCAGCGCGGTCCAGAAGACGACCAAGACACCCAAGGTAATCCAAGTGGCCGTGAGGCTTTGCGGGGCGAAGCCCATCAGCAGCAGCACGGGGAAGCCCAACACAATGGCCGAAAGGGTCTGCAACACCAGGTTGTTGGCGGCAGGGGTCTCAAACTTCGGGTCGATCTCGCGGAGCAGGATCATGCCGTTGCTGGCCGTGCCCGTCAGCATGCCAAACATCGAGAAGAAACCTTCGTAGACATAGCCTGGATAAAGGTGCCTGCATATCCAGCGCACATAAAGGAATGTGGCGATGGTGCCCAATGTGATGACGAGCAGGAATGGCAACGCAAACTGGCCAAGTTGCTCAAAGTTGATGGCCGCCGTGCCGGCCACAATCATAATGTCGAAGCAGAATCCACTGATGCGGTTGAGCATATAGTTGTTGATGTATTCGCGTTGCACGATATTGGCCTTCTTGAAACGTTTCAGTACCGACTTAAAGAGGACGCCAAACAACGTGCCAGTCAGGAAGTTGAAGCCCCAAAGCATGGGCTTCAACGTGTTTTCGCCGAACTTGCCCAGTTCCATGCCTTGGATCCAGTTGGTGAACAGATACACAAGGAAATAGACGAACAGCACCATGCAAATCTGCACCGAGAGTTTGTCGATCGACTCGGCATCGGGAATCTCGCCCTTCGACTCGTAATCCTCCAATTTGTTGACTTGCGCCTCGTCGATTTTCTTCTTCGAGACGATGCCCTTGCGGCGTAAGATGTTCATATAAATGACGCCCACAACACTGCCCACCACGAAGCCTGTGGCAGCAATGGAAAGGCCGAAGTCAGCCCCTGGGAACGTCATCCCCTGTTCAGCGGCGAAACCCGTGAAGATCTTACCGAAATTCAGCGCCTGACCCGGACCCTGGCCAAAGCCCATCGGCAACAGCAGACCTGAGGCGTAGAAGAGTTTCCTGCCCCATAGGAAGAACGGGATGGTGACCAGCAGGCCCACGATGCCTTGGATGACATAAGTGCCAGCCGTCAGCGCACCCGTCTCAATCACTTTCATCGGCGAGGATTTCGACTCCACCTTGTTGTTTTTCAAGGCCAAAGCCACAAAACCCAAACCGAGGGCATGATAGGTCACGATTTCCATCATCGGCTTGTTGATGAGCTCGCGACAACCAGGAAATTGTTTGAAAATGAGCAACAACAAGCCGCCCAGCAAAGCCGACGGCAAGAGGCTCTTTTTGAGAAATGGGACATTGGTTCTCAGCAAGTTGCCCAGCAAAAGGGCAACGGCCAAGATGCAAAACTGAATCAACCAGCGCCAGGCTTCGGGGCTGTTGAAGGTCGTTACGGTTGTGTCAAGAAAGGTCATTTTTATCAAGTATTAGAGATAATGACCGCAAAGATAGCGTTATTTTGAAACATGAACAAAAAACTTGTAATTTTGCCCCATGAAAAAACCGCTTCAATTGTTTTGGTCGTTCTTCAAGATCGGTGCCTTCACCCTCGGCGGCGGCTATGCCATGCTGTCGATGGTGGAAAAGGCCGTCGTCGACCAGAAGAAATGGATCCCGACCGACGAGTTTTGGGACATGATTGCCGTAGTGCAGTCGTTGCCGGGCGTGTTCGCCGTCAACACGGCTTTGTATGTCGGCCATCGCGTGGCGGGCACAAAAGGCGCCTTCGCCGCCATGCTCGGCGCCATCATCCCCAGCATCACCATCATTCTGCTTTTGGCCACGGTCTTCCGCGAGTACCGCGACCAGCCCGTGGTGGAGCGCATCTTCAAGGGCATCCGTCCTTGCGTGGTGGCCCTCATCCTCGCCCCTTCCCTGCGCATGATCAAATCCGCCAAGGTGACGTGGAAGACCGCCATCATCCCCATTGCCACGGTGTTCCTCATCTGGTGGCTGAAGGTCTCGCCTGCCTACGTCATCCTCACCGCCATTGCAGGAAGTCTTGTTTATGCGTTCATAATTAATAGACGCGAGACTACGAGACTGCGGGACTGCGAGGCGACCCGAAGTCCCGAAGTCTCGAAGTCCCGTAGTCAAAACGGAAAGGAGGCCGAGTCATGATTTACCTGCAACTGCTTTGGGTCTTCGTGAAAATCGGTGTGTTGGGCTTCGGCGGCGGCTATGCCATGCTGTCGCTCATCCAGCACGAGGTGGTCGACCACTACGGCTGGATGACCATGACCGACTTCGCCGACATGGTGGCCATTTCACAGATGACCCCTGGTCCCATCTCCATCAACTTGGCGACTTACGTGGGCTATACCACGGCAGGCTTTGGCGGCTCGCTGTTGGCCTCGTTTGCGCTCTGCCTGCCGTCCATCATCATGGTTTACCTCATCCTGAAGCTCTTCATGAGCAAGAAAAACAACGCATTGATGGACAACACCTTGAAAGGACTGAAGCCCGCCATCGCCGGACTCATCTTCGCCGCCGGCCTCTCCATGATGAATCTGCAGAACTTCCCAGACTTCGGTCGCGGGCAATACAATATCAGCGTCATCATCTGCGTTTTGGCTTTTGTGGCGTCGTACTTTTTCAAGGCCAACCCGATACTATTGATAGTGCTTTCTGGAGTAGTGGGGTTTATAGCGTATTAACTAAGGCAGAAAGGCTGATGTAGGATTCAAAATTGATTTCATCGAATGCTTCGCATTTCAAGATTTAAAGATTTAAAATTCAAATAGATATGAAAAGGACTATTCTTTCTGTTTTTGCACTATTTCTGTCGAGTTTAGCCTTCGGGCAACACCTCCTCACCTACCGAAGCTACGCCAAGGACGTCACCGAACAAGACACGGCTTTCCTCACCGTCGGCGAAAACGCGAAATGCTTGAAAATCAGCGACAGCGAAAAAAGCATGAAAAATCCTATCCCCGGCTATGCCGAGAGCGTAACCTATGTGGATTACCTTGCCGACTCGGTTTACAGCATCGTGGAGTTCGTCGACGGAAAGTATTTCACGACCAGCACCCTGACAAACAACAACGTGGTTTTCAGCGAGGAAGGCTCAGAAAAGGTGTTGGGCTACAAGTGCAAGAAATACAAGACCAGCATCAACTCCAACACCATCGAGGTATGGATGACCGAAAGCCTGGGCTTTGATGCCACCCCGATGCCAGGATTGGGCAGGCTCAAAGGCGTGATGGTGCGCTGCATGCGTAACGGGGCGTACGTCACGGACCTGGAGTTGGTCAAAGACCAGAAATACGCCATGGTCGACATGATTCCCGACCATAAAGGCGAGCGAAAGACTTCGAAGGAACTGACCAAGATGCGCAAGGAGAAAGTCATCGTCCGCATCCCCATCTTCCAGGACGAGACCATCAACTTCGCTGAATACGAGCCGCTTAGTGGCGACATCCCTTTCGACACCACGATACATTTCAGCCACGGCACCATCATCGTGAAGCGGGTGAAACTCCCCGAGTTTCCCGAGCATTACCAGCTCTTCGCCGAAATCCACCAACGCTCGAACGGCGACGCCTACGACCGCTCGGCTTCCGTCTTCGTCATCCCCACGGAAAAAGCCAAAAGCTTCAAGGACGGCTTGACGCAGGGTATCGAAGCATTGCCGCAGTTCATCGGCAAAGACGGCCAATCATACCAAGGCATAAAGGCAGAAAAGGATTATCTGCCGCCCGTCGAGTTGGTTAGGTTTTTCACCTCGTTTGGCGCAGGACATTTTAACGACCGTGTGCAAATCGACGGCCTTGAATGGGCGGATGAAAACTACTACAAGATGGAAGTCAGCGAGTTGCGCGACCGTCTGCGCGGCGACGTGCTCATCGGGGCCTTCATCGGCAACTACGACAAAGGCGGCCACAAGATTTCATTGGACCTCCTCGCCTATCCAGGTGATGAAAAATGGGGCAAAAAGCCCATAAAACAACATTCCATTCCGTTGTTCAACACCTGCAACGTCATGGAAATGAGCGGACAAAACTATGGGCGTCTCTTCGCCACCGACACCTTGGAAGTGGAATTTGAGCTGCCCGACAGCATCACCAACGTTCGCCTGCGGTACCTCAGCACCGGTCACGGCGGTTGGGACGGCGGCGATGAGTTCAACCCAAAAGAAAACGTGATTTATGTCGACGGTGTGAAACGCTTCACCCACACGCCCTGGCGTTGCGACTGCGCCACCTTCCGCGATCAAAACCCTGTTTCGGGCAACTTCTGGAATGGACTGTCGTCTTCTGATTATTCACGCTCGGGCTGGTGTCCCGGCACAGCCACCAATCCCGTCTACTTCGACCTCAACGACTTGAAGCCAGGCAAGCACACCATTCGCATCGCCATCCCACAAGGCAAGGACGAAGGCACGAGCTTCAGCCACTGGATGGTGTCGGGGGCAGTGCTGTATGAGGAAATCAGCAAAAAGAAATCAGCGGATTAGGATAGCATCGAGCGTCACCAAAGCCGCCATAGCCTCTACCAGCACCAAGGCGCGCGGCAAGGCGCATACGTCGTGCCGTCCACCGATGGCGATTTCGCAGCGCTCCCCTGCCCGATTCACGGTTTGCTGAGGCTTCGCAATGCTCGGTATCGGCTTGAAGGCCACACGAAAAACCACGTCGTTGCCGTTGGTAATGCCGCCTTGAATGCCGCCAGAATGGTTGGTCAAAGTGGTGATATTGACACGAGACTCGCGTCTCGCGTCCATATTAATAAAGGTATCATTCGCCTCCGAACCTTTCATCTTCGCTAAGGCAAAGCCGTCACCCATCTCAAAGCCTTTCACGGCGGGCAGACTGAACATGGCATGGGCCAACTCCGCTGAAAACTTGCCAAACATCGGTTCGCCCAAACCAGCCGGCACACCCGTGATGCGACATTCAACAATGCCACCTACCGTATCGCCTTCTTTGCGAGCCTGTTCCGCATCGCCCATGAATACCGTTTCGGCTTTTACCACAATGGATTTGTCGGCAAGGATCTGCTTGGCGATGGCACCCGCCACCACGATGGGCAACGTGGTCCGTGCCGAAGCCCTGCCTCCGCCACGCCAGTCGCGAAGACCGTATTTCTGTTCGTAGGTGAAATCGGCGTGCGAAGGGCGATAAACGTCTTTCAAAGCCTCGTAATCGGCAGGTTTTGCGTCCTCATTACGCACCAAAAAAGCAATCGGCGTACCCAAAGTGATGCCATCAAGCAAGCCAGAAAGCCATTCTATTTTGTCGGATTCGACGCGTTGGGAACCCGTTGCGGATTGTGCCGTCTTGCGCCTTTGCAGTTCGCTGTCGATGAAGTCGAAATCAAGTTTCAGCTGCGACGGGCAGCCATCGATGACGCCGCCGATGGCCGCGCCATGCGACTCGCCGAAGGTGGTAAGCCTGAAGTGATGTCCTATGGTATTCATGGGGCAAAAATAGCAATAATTGCCAAGAATTTTGTAATTTTGCCGCCATTATGGAAAAAAAGAACACCAACAACATCAAGATAAAAAACAAACGAGCCACGTTTGAGTACTTTCTCGTGGAAACGCTGACGGCGGGCATCGTGCTGACGGGTACGGAGATCAAGTCCATCCGCAACGGCAAGGCCACGCTTGCAGATTCATACTGTTCCTTCAAGGGTAACGAGCTGTTCGTCATTGGGATGCACATCTCAGAGTACGCCCAAGGCACCTACAACAATCACGACCCCAAGCGCGACCGCAAGCTGTTGCTCACCGACCGCGAACTGCGTAAGCTGAAGAACAAAGTGCAGGAGAAAGGCTTCACCATCGTGCCCGTCACCTTATTTATTAATGACAAGGGCTTGGCAAAACTCGACATCGCCTTGGCGCGAGGCAAGCATTACTACGACAAGCGGGAGAGCCTGAAGACCAAGGACTCGAAGCGGGAGTTGGAACGAATGGACAGGTATTAGAAGCAATAACCCACACGCAACGAAATAGGAGAAGCGTAAGGCGTGTCCCACTTGTCACCATCTTGGATGCCGCCCCAACTCAGGTTATAAAGCACCAGGAAATAGACGAAGCTGCCATTATAGGAATAGCGCCTATAGCCAGCACCGACAAAAACGCTATTGTACCATTTGCTGGCCACCGTCTCATGATTCCATCGCGACAGGCCATACATCACCTCATCTTCCACATGAAGGAAAATGCCTTTGTATACTTGAAAGTTGGTATAAGGCGCAATGCCAAAATAATGGCCAAACGTGTTGCCAAGGTGACGATCGAAATAACAAGTCAGGTCATAGACACCACGCACACCTACCTCCCAAGGGCTAAAGATACGATAACCCACTTGAGGCGCGATGGAAAGGCTCAGACGGTTTCCATACAAACCGCCACCGAAGGTGCCGCCATAAATCATCTTCCCTTTCATGTCCGGCACATCGGGAAGAAACTGTGCCGAAGCCTTGCCTGCAAAGCCCAAAAGCATCAAACAAAGCGATGCAATTACTGCGAAACGTTTCATAATTCGTGATATTTTGCGCAAAAATACAATAAAAACCTTTTCTGCTCGTATCAAATAAAAGTTTATTTTTGCTTTTTCAACCATCGTTATGAAAGTTCAACATATCTTCCTCATATTGAGCCTCTTTCTCTTAGCAGGCTATTCTTGCAAGAAAACCACGCCCATCAATACCGACCCAAGCCTCAAGCTTGAATTCTCGACAGACACGGTCATGTTCGACACGGTATTCACTTCTTTGGGCTCGGCGGTACGGCAACTGAGGATTTATAACAAACATGACGGCGACTTGAAAATCAGCTCGATACGATTGAAAAACGGTGATGCATCGCCCTACCGGTTCAACCTTGACGGCGAGAGTGAGACTGAGTTTTACGATAAAACCATCCCTGCTGGCGATAGTCTCTTCTCCTTCCTGCGCGTCACCATCAACCCAAACGACCTCAACACGCCCTTCGTGGTGGAAGACGAATTGGAGTTTGTCACCAACGGCAACACACAGACCATCAAGCTGTTGGCATGGGGGCAAAATGCCAACTACATCGTGGCCGACAAAATGGTTACCTTGGGCGGCGTGCCCTATCCTTACCACATCGTTGCCGACAGTCTGCAAACCACGGTCTGGACCAAAGAAAGGCCGTATGTCATTTACGGTTGGGCCCTTATCAATTCATACGGCACACTGCGCATCGAGCCAGGCACACGCATCTATTGCCACCAAGACGGGGGCATCTTCTCGTGGAGCGATGGACAACTCATCATCGATGGCACTGCCGACGAACCCGTTATCATCCAAGGCGACCGCTTGGAGCCCTATTACAAAGACACACCTGGCCAATGGGGACAAATCCTGATGATGGACGGCCGTGCCGGTGCCGACCATCGCGTCAGCCATGCCATCATCCGCAACGGCACCATTGGGCTCAACTGTCAGTCATCATTGAAGGTGACCGAATGCGCCCTGCGTGTCGACAACACTGTCATTGAGAACCAAAGCGGCTATGGGTTGTATTCCATCCTCTATCCCGTCGAGGCCAAGAACTTCGTCATCTCCAACTGCGGCAACGGCGGTTTATGGGCCTTTGGCGGCGATTATCGCTTTGTTCACGGCACCATCGCCAACTATTGGAGCGCCAACGAGCACACCAAAAACGTAGCCGTACAGGTGCAAAACTATGCCATCGACGCCAGCACGCAAGAGACCTTCTACTACCCCTTCCACATGGAGATGGACAACTGCATCGTTTATGGGAAACAGAACAACGAGTTCGTCACGTCCTTTGGTCCCGATGCCGACTCCACCTACCTTTTGGACCATTGCCTCGTCAAATCGGAGAAACACAACAACGGCATGGCCGGTTTCAGCCACTGCCTCTTCAACTTAGACCCATTTTTCGCCAACATCCAAAACGATTTCCATATCGACAGCATCGCCTCGCCCGTCATCGGCACTGGCAACCCACTTTTCGGCAACGAATTGCCGTTTGACTTGGATGGCGTTTCGCGCGTAGGCGCGCCCGATATAGGGGCTTACCAATATAGACCTGAATAAACAAAAAAAGAGACGCATGATGCGTCTCTACGGTTTAATATACCACCCTCGCCTTCAAGGTTTTCTTATTCCCCACCCCGTCGGTCACCACGACCTTGACGTTATTGGTGCCTTTCTTCATTTTCTCGTCGAACTCGTAATAGAGCAACGCGTTCTTGGCGTCGTATTGGCCCAAAACCCACACATCGTCAAGGTAAATGTCATAGGTCTCGATGCCTGTCATGTCGTCGGAGATCTTGAAACGCAACGACTTGAGCGCGCTCACGTTTTGACCGTCTTTGAAGTTGGATGTCGAGATTTTCGGCGCCACAGAATCGATTTTGATGGTATACTCTCCCATGGTGTGCGTCGTGGTCTCCACGCAACCGTTCTTGAGTTTGCCGCCCAGCGAGCTGACCTTGCCGTTTTTGTCGATATTGGCGATAAACATCCTGCTGTCGGTCGCCCATTTCTCCTCTGGACGAATACGAACCGTAAACTTCTTGAAGGTCGTCATTTCCTCAGTTCCAAAACGATAAATGCGTGAACAGCATCCTTTCTCGTCGCGCTGTCCCGTCTGGATCCATTCATCGCGGAACAAGGTACCCTTCTCCATCGACACATTGAATTGCTCGATGGTGATGTCCGAATTCATCGAGCCGTCGGCCGTCACGAAATACTCGCTGCGTCGGCGCAAAGGACGTTCCACCTCAACGGGAGCCACGCCCACCAACTTAAAACCGATGCGCGAGGTGTTGCCTTTATAGTCGGCAATCTTGAAAACGACATTCACCGTGTCGCCCTCAGCCACCGTGACCGTGCCATTCCGCTTTTCGATCATCTGCAACTTGTTGAACGGATCGGTCTCTGTGCGCACATAACTCGATTTCTTCTGCTTGTAGTGGCGGTAATCCAAGAGGCTGTTCACATAGCGCGGCTCGCTGTAGGAGAAGCTGTCGGCCTCCACCTGGAAAGCCAATTCGTCGTCGAGGAAAAGTTCATACAGATAAGGGCCGTTCTTGTTGGTGGACGTGCCCACCTGGTCGTAGGTGCAAATGCCAAAGGCGATTTCGCCGTTGGCATGAACCACATTCCTGTCTTTCAAGCTATAACGGCCGCGTTCACCGCCCGTTACCGAGAAATACATCGGCTTGATGCCCCCTTCGAGGATGGCCTCATCACCCAAAGGATACACCGAAACGCCTTGGATGAGAGGTCTCACGTCATCATCGATCCGATAGCCGAAATACATCGGGTTGACAGGTTTCTCGCTCACCGTGTGGCGGATCTCGAAATGCAAGTGCGGTCCGCCCGAGCCACCCGAATTGCCCGAATAAGCTATCAAGTCGCCCTTCTTGATGGGGAACTTGCCTTTTTCGGGATAGATCTGCGAGGCGAATTTCTTGTGCTTGTATTGGTATTGCTTCACGTATCTGGCAATCTCGCCCGAAAAACGCTGCAAATGGGCATACACTGAAGTATAGCCATCGTAATGGGTGATATACAAAACGTTACCATAGCCATAGGGCGAAACACCGATACGACTGATATAGCCATCGGCCACGGCATACACCTTCTTGCCTTCCACGCCTTGCGTCTTGATGTCGAGACCTGCATGAATGTGGTTGGGACGAATCTCGCCAAAGGTGGCAGAGAGATAAATCGGGATGTCGAGAGGGTTGCCGTATTTCGGAAAGTCCTGAGCGAAGGCACAGAGAACGACCGTCAGCGCCATGAAAACCAAAAAAGAACGCAATTTCATCATCATTGAATCTTTGTTGTTTGAAATAATGGGCAAAGATACACTTTTTTCCTATTTTTGCATCGATTTTAGGACAAAAACAATGCGTCGTCAAACAAGAAAAGAGAAAATTCAGGCTTGGCTCTCCTCGCCTGTCATGTTGTTGGTCTATCGGTTGCTGACCACCTTGCTGGCTCTCAGCATCAGCCGCTGGATGCTCTACCTGTTCAACATCCAGTTCTTCCACCAACTGGACCTGCGACAGGCAGCTTCCCTCTATTTCAACGGGATGCGTTTTGACTTGCCTATCGTGTTTGCCATCAACATCCCGACGATCGTTTTCTATTGTCTTCCGTCACGCCTCATTTACAACAAAGGACTTCAAGCTTTTGTCGATATTGTTTACGTCATCGCAAACGCCCTTGCCATATTACTCAACTTCTTGGATATCATTTGTTTCCATTTCTTTGGCAAGCATCTCACTGTCGATTTCATCAAATTGCTGAGCCAATCGGATGAAGTGTCGTTTGGCGAAGTAGGCCACGTCTTCTTCGACTATTGGTACCTTTTGGTTATTTTCGTCCTTTTTGTATTGATTATCAGGGTTGTGGCACAGCAAACCCAAATCAACCCACCTAAAAAAGAGGAAGACCCTCGGTGGCATCTGAAGCAAGCCATCAGCATGGTTGTCATGTTGGTGCTCACCGTCATTGCAGGACGTGGCGGACTGCAGGCCGAACCCATCACCGTGGAGACCGCCATGCAATATTCCGACCCTCAGAACGCCCCCATTTTGCTCAACACACCCTTTTGCCTTATCACCACCCGCGATACCGATTTGGATGAAAGGAAAGGGGTGTACCAAAGCGACTTTAGTCCAGTACACAACGACTTGGCACCCAATCGTTTCATCGAAACCGACAGCCTCGTCAGCGACAGCATCCCAAGCAATGTTGTCGTCCTCATTTTGAAGAATATGGGACAGGAAATGATTGGCTACTACAGCCACGACCGGCGGTACCCAATCACGCCATTCCTCGACTCACTCCTCAGCCAAAGTCTCACCTTCAACGGCAGGTCGAACAGCAGGCGCAATCTTGAGGTGTTGCCATCCATTTTGGCCAGCATCCCAGCAATGATGGAAATCGACTTCGTCAGATCGCCCTATGCAAGCAACGACTTCGATGCTTTTGGCCAGCATCTGCATGAGCACGGCTACAACACCATCTTCATGCATGGTGGGAAGAACGGCATGCAAGGTTTCGACGCTTTCTCGCGTCGAGCCGGATTCAACAAGTATTTCGGGCGAATCGAATACGACGACGACAGCGATTACGACGGTCGGTGGGGCATCTACGACGGCCCCTTCTTGCAATACGCCGCCAAGACCTTGAACCGTGTGCAAGAGCCTTTCGCTACGACCATCTTCACCCTCACTTCGCGCTATCCCTACAAAGTGCCCAAGGACTTCGCGTTGCCCGAAGAGAGTTATTTCTGGACCGGTTTCGAAAAAACCATCTACTATGTCGACTGCGCCTTGAGGGATTTCTTCAAGGCCGCCTCAAGGATGCCATGGTTCGACCACACCCTGTTCGTCATCACTGCCGACTATTCAAACAGCGAGCATTTTCAGCCAGAATACAGTAATGTTTGGGGCATGTACGCCATCCCAATAGCATTCTATTACCCGAAGAAAATCAATCCGTTACGTTGCAATGAGATTGCCCAGCAAATCGACCTCGGGCCCTCTATCCTCTCCGCACTTGGGATCAACGACACCTTGTTTTCCATGGGTCGCAACTTGTTTGACACCCTCAGCGAGCCCTCGTTTGTGAGTTACTACAACCTCACCTACCAATATTGCGACGGCACCTATCTCGTACAATCCGACGGTGAGCAGCCGTTTGGCATCTTCAAGCCCATCAGCGACTCGCTTTTGAACGACAACCTCGTCGACAGGTTACAGTGTCCCGATGTCTTTGACAAACTATACAGGTTTATCCAAGTATATAACAACGGTATGATTAACAACAAATTAAGAATAGAAACAGACACCATCCATGAAACACAAGAGCGATAACAACGGCACCGTTTATTCCACCAACCCCGATTACGTCTTCGATTATGGCGAAGAAGAATCCGTCACCCTCGAACCCGCCAAGCAAAACCTCCGCGTGATGCTCGACAAGAAACAAAGAGGCGGCAAGAAAGTGACCCTTGTCACGGGTTTTCAAGGCTCCGACTATGACCTTGCCGTACTGGGAAAGGAATTGAAGTCGGCCTGCGGCGTTGGAGGCAGTGTGAAAGACGGTGAGATCCTGCTGCAAGGCGACTTCCGTGAGAAAGTGATGGCTTTGCTGCAGCAAAAAGGCTACACAAAAACCAAAATCAGCGGAATATGATAGAGAATTACATCGAAATCCTGAAGAACCTCAACCTAAAGATGGGCCTCAGTGACGGGCTTTCGACAGGCCTTGCCGAAGCCATCGCCACCTTGAGTCTACTTGTGGTCAGCATCGGCCTATTCTTTTTGGTCAAATGGATCCTGAAGAAGACCGTATACAAGATTATCCAACGCACCACGACCCAATTCGACGACCTGCTCATCAAGAACAAAGTCATCGGGCGTGTTTGTCTGCTCATCCCTGCCCTACTTATTGGAGCGCTGCTGCCCGACGTCCTCCCCTACTACCCCGAGACCGCAGCGTCATTAGGCAAACTGGTCAGAATCTTCGAGATCATTGTCTACACCATGATTCTCACATCGATAGTGACGACATTGGAAGACATCTACAACACCCATGAGATGGCCAAGCTCAAGCCTTTGACGGGCTTGGTGCAAGTCATCAAGATCGTGCTGTATGTCGTTGCCAGCCTGATTATCATCGCCTACTTGCTCGACACCAAGCTCAGCACCATCCTCATCAGTTTGGGCACCATGTCGGCTGTTTTGATGTTGGTCTTCCAAGACACCATCAAAGGCTTCGTGGGCAGCATCCAGCTCTCGGCCAACGACATGCTTCGCATCGGCGACTGGATAGCCGTTGGCGCCGCCGACGGCAACGTGCTGGAAATCAATCTCACAACGGTAAAGGTGCAAAATTGGGACAACACCATCACCACCATACCCACCTATAGTTTGGTCTCTAGCCCGTTCACCAATTGGCGCGGCATGTCGGAGTCGGGCGGACGACGCATCGCCCGCACCATCAACATCGACGTGAACACCATCCGCTACTGCACGCCCGAGATGATAGAGAAATACAAGCATTACTCCCTCATCAAGGATTATCTCACTCAAAAAGAGGAAGACATACTCGAATACAACAAGGCCAACCGCATCGACACGAGCGAGATCATGAACGGCAGGCAACAAACCAACCTCGGCATTTTCCGTGCCTATATCAAGGCTTACCTGAACAACAACCCGAAACTGAACCATAACCTGACTATGATGGTGCGCCAGATGCAGCCCACCGAGTTTGGCGTGCCGTTGCAAATCTACGCCTTCAGCAGCGACAAGAAATGGATCAACTACGAGGACATCCAAAGCGACATTTTCGATCATATCATCTCAGCTGCACCGATGTTTGACCTGAAGATTTATCAGAAGCATTAGTAGTTGTAGGGCTGTCACAATGTGGCAGCCGGTCACAATGTGGCAACCCTACAAATCCCATAATAAAGTATATGAACCCAGGCAGAGTCTTTACGGAAAAATATTTGAAACTGATGTTCAAGCAGTTGCGCGATGCCACGCCCGACGAGGTGATGGAAGAGCTTGAGCATTGCCGCCGAGAAAACCGTAGGCCCGTGCGCGTGCCGCGCTATTTCAGGGGCTTCTTCGAGGAAGCAGAGAAGTTCACCACCTCGAAAGGATTTGAGATGCAGGTGTTTCGGCACACTCAGCCGTCACGCCAGCTCATCCTCTATCTCCACGGTGGCGCGTTCATCTACCCGCCCGTGTTTTTCCATTGGCGCTTCCTGCACGACCTCGCCTTGCGTGCGCATTGCGATGCGGTGCTACCCGTCTATCCCAAATCGCCCGAATACACCTGCTCCGACACTGTCCCAGCCGTGCTTGATTTCTACAAAAGCCTCTCGGAATCAAGGCAATACGAAGAAATCCATCTCGTTGGCGACTCGGCAGGGGCGCATCTTTGCCTCGTCGTGGCTCAAGAAGCGGGCAAAAACGGCTGGCAACGACCCGCCACCACGACCCTCCTCTCCCCCTGCGTCGACCTAAGCCACACCAAAGAGAAGGAAATGAGGGCTTTGCAAGAGAGAGACCCGATGCTCCAACTCGACCGCGTCATCACCCTTAACGCCGTCTGGCAAGGCGAGCTGTCGGACAAGCACCCTTGGGTCAGTCCCGTCTTCGGCGACTTCAGCGGTGTCGACAATCTCAGCGTCTATTTCGGTTCCGACGAAATCCTCAAGCCCGATTCGCTGTTCCTCAAGGAAACCTACGAGAAAGCAAGTAAAACCGGACATTTTTACGAATACGAAGGCATGTTCCACACTTTTGCCATGTTCCCGATACCCGCTGCTTTTAAAGTTGTTAGGGAAATAGCAAGCACCATTTCAAAATGATATAAAAACTGATTATTAATATGCAGAAATTCAAAGACATACTCAAAGACGAACTGAAAGGCTGGAAGCCTTTCGATATCATTTGGTTGGTAACGGTGAGCGTCGTCATCACCGTGATGTCCATCCTATTCAAATACGACAGCGCGACCGACCGTTTCTATTGGATCCACATCGTGGCGGCGGCCTGCGGCATCATCAATGTGGTGTTGGGCGGCAAAGGCAAGCTCTCCAACTACCTTTTCGGCTTCATCCACTGCTGTCTAATGCTTTACATCACCTTGATTTCCAGACTTTATGCCGACTTCGGTGTGACGGTCTACAACTTCGTAATGCAGTTTGTTGGCTTCTTCACCTGGGCCAAGAACATGAACCACGAGACCCACGAGGTGATGAAAATCCACATGACGAACAGGTCGCGACTCATCAGCCTTGCAGTTATCGTGGTAGGCACCATCGGCTTCGGCCTGTTGATGAAGCACTTCACCAACGACCTCGCGCCTTTCGCCGACTCGGCCAAAGCCGTCATGCAGGTAGTAGCCATGATATTGATGGTGAGGATGTTCAGCGAGCAATGGTGGCTCTGGATTGCCATCAACTGCGTCAGCATCTTCATGTATGTCAAGGCCGGCAACTTCCCGATAACGATGATGTATGTGGTTTATCTGGTCAATTCCATCATCATGTGCGTAAGGTGGGAGAAGGAAGCGATTGCGAATGATTCGTTGTTTGGAAAACGGAGGACTATGGACTATTGATTAAAGAAAGAATAAATGAAAGAAAACCAGCAAAATACAAAAACCATTGGAGCATTGGCCGTAGCCTTGTCCGCGATGCTTTGGGGCGTCGACGGCATCCTGCTCACGCCGCAACTTTACAATTTGAACACGGCCTTCGTGGTCTTCGTCATCCACCTCTGCCCTTTCGCGCTGATGAACGTGTTCTTTTTCAGGGAATACAAGCATCTGAGGACCATGTCGCGCTCCGACCTGCTTTATTTCACCCTCATCGCCCTTTTTGGCGGCGCCTTGGGCACGTTGGCCATCGTCAAGTCGCTGTTTCTGTTGCACTTCAACAGCCTTTCGGTTGTCGTATTGCTGCAAAAACTACAACCCGTCTTTGCCATTATCTTGGCACGTATCATCCTGAAAGAGAGGATTAAACGACACTTTGCGCTTTGGGCTGCCATCGCACTGATTGGCGGTTATTTCCTCACTTTCGGCTGGTCGCTCCCCGACTTCAGCACCGACGGCATCACCACGGTCTATGCCGCCTTGCTGTCGCTCTTGGCCGCCTTCTCGTTTGGCAGCTCCACGGTGTTCTCGAAAAAAATCTTGGGCAACTATTCCTTCGTCACCTCCACGTTTTTCCGCTATGGCTTCACGACGGCCATCATGTTTGTCATCGTGCTGTTTGCGGGACATCTCGGCGACTTCTCGCAGGTGACGCCGCGCAACTGGCTCTTCATCGCCCTCATCGGCCTGACCACGGGTTCGGGAGCCATCTTCCTGTATTACTACGGTTTGCGTCATGTGAAAGCCTCGCTTTCCACCTTCCTTGAGCTGATGTATCCCATCACCGCCGTGGTGTTGGACTATTTCGTCAACGACACGCATTATTCACCTGTGCAATGGATTGCCGCCGCCGTGATGCTGTTTGCGATTGTGATGCTGAATGCGGAAAAAGAGTAAAAAACATAGCCAAAACCATACAAGATAACGGAATTTTTCCTATTTTTGCCCCGTGCATTAAAATTATTCAATCTATTGAGTATTTTTACTCAACCCATTGAGTAAAATTGACAGATATGTTTCAAAGAGCTGAATATCATATAATAAAAAGTAGACTTGAAGAGCCGCGCAGGTTCATTCAAGTGGTGATGGGGCCACGTCAAGTGGGCAAATCCACCGTGGTAAGACAGGTTTTGGCCGACTCCACACTACCCTATTCCATGTTTACAGCCGATGCGGTGCCCGCAAGCGACATTCATTGGATCAGTGGGATATGGGAATCCGTAAGACGGAAAATGAAAGCAGAAGGCGCTTCTGAGCACATCCTTGTCATTGATGAGGTTCAAAAGGTGAACTCATGGAGCGAAGCAGTCAAGAAAGAATGGGATGCCGACACATTCAACGGCTTGAACATCAAGGTGGTATTGCTTGGCTCGTCGCGCGTGATGCTCGACTACGGATTGGCTGACAGTCTGATGGGACGTTTCGAGCGTATCGTCATGCCGCATTGGTCCTATACTGAAATGCGGGATGCGTTTGGCTTCAGTTTGGAACAATACATATACTTTGGAGCCTATCCAGGAGCCGCACCACTGATTTCCGACGAGAACCGATGGTTGGACTACATCACAGGTTCCATCATTGAGGCCACCATTAACAAAGACATTTTGCAAGGGACAAAAATCATGAAACCAGCCTTGCTGCGACAGTCATTTGAGTTGGCCTCAGCCTATTCAGGGATGGAGCTATCACTGACAAAAATGATGGGACAATTACAAGACGCCGGCAACGTGACCACTTTGGCGGCTTATCTTGAGCTGTTGGGCGAAGCAGGATTGGTGCGCACACTGAGCAAATATGCCATTGATGGCGCACGAAAGCGGAATAGCGTTCCCAAATATCAAGTGTTCAACAATGCACTGAAAAGCATTTATTGCGGGAAGCATTTTGCCGAAGCGCTCGACGATTTGCGCTTGTGGGGCAGGTTGTTTGAGTCAGCCATTGGCGCTTATATCGTTAACGGAGCGGTCGCGGGGCGTTATAAGACCTATTATTGGCGCGATGCGAAGGGGAAGGAAGTGGATTATGTGCTGGAGAAGAATGGACAGTTACTCGCCATCGAGGTGAAAAGCAATGCCGACGACAGCAATTCGGGTTTAGGAGAATTCAGAAAACAATTCCCAAACGCCAAAGCCATCATCGTAGGCGATGGCGGACTCAAAGCCGAGGATTTTTTGCAGATGAAGCCCGAAGCGCTGTTTTAGGTTATTTTCTAAATGTAGAAAGCAATACATAATCCAAAGAAATTGATTAACTTTGCAGCATCATCAAAAAAAGTAACGCCATGGAAAACGAAATCAAACGGATCTATTCAGGCTCGGTGATCAATGCCGAGTTCATCGGCAGCGTATTGGAAGAGAACGGCATCCAGTTCCTCATCCGCAACTTCCAGGAAGAAAGCCTCGTGGCCGGATGGGCCGCCGGCACCATCAAAGGCGACGCCTCAGTGTTCGTCTTCGCCAAGGACTACGACAAGGCGATGCTGCTGCTCGACGAGATTAATGCGGCTGAGATGGAAGGGGAATAACCGGACTCTCCCTACAAAAACATCACATAATAGACAGGCAAATAAGTAATCCCTTCTTCGGTGAAGACCCAATTCTCATTTAATCTTTTCTATCTTTCTGGGTAACATTGAATTAACATTTTTCCTTAATAATCATATCTAAAAAACACACTTTTTCCGATGATTTTGTGTGGCAGAAATACACTTTTTCCGAAAATTAGGACATTAAAAAACACATTTTTTCCGAAAAAGAGTTAAAACTAGTATTATATTAAGGACACTTTGGATTGTTTTGGCCAAAATCCAGCCCATTAGCACCCAAGAGGTGATAGACCGAAGCCACGAGGAAGACGCTTGGAAGCATTACCGCGTCGGCAACCAGATCATTCCTTATTCAGAAGCGTTTTCGCTGAGGTTGGTGTAAAACAATGCAAGTGTTGGACGAGATCAATGCGGCGGAGATGGAGGGAAAAAAACAATCAATTATCAATGGATTATTTCCCAAACATGAACCATAAACTCGTAATTGGTTTTACCATCGGCAAGGGCACTTTTTGCCAATTTCGGCAGCCACAGCGAAAGGCGTTCCTCAACATCTTTAACCGTCTCCGTTTCTTTTTGACCGCATCGTATCACCTTGGTGACGCTGCCTTGTATGCTTGCTTGAACGCAATAGTCATCCTGAAAAGACTCAATGTAAATGCATGGATGGGCATAGTCATCAGCACTGTTCATGGTGATTCTGTACTCTTTGCAAGGAAACATTTCCGTCTCTTCCTTATTGACACAGGCTATATCTACTTTTGTACTAGTTTCTTTCATAATAACATTGACATTTGGTCTCCCCAAAAAAACTTAAACTTTCAAAACAGCGTAATGTCCCTTCAAACAGCTCGCACCATTCGAAAAACGAACCCTGCGGAAAACCTGATACACTTCTTCAGTATGGTGCAGGTGACCGAAAAGATGGTATCGGGGCCTGACATTCATCACACTCTTATACAGGTAATAGTCGCCATAATTGATGCCATCTTGCTCGTCCAAGATACCCAAAGGTGGCTGGTGTGTGAGCAACACGTCGGTATCGTTTGGAATGCGGCCAAACAATTCCGGAAAGTTACCCTCCAAATCGTCCTGGACAAACATGGGCACGCCGTAAAACTTGACACCATCGATGGTGATGGCGTCGTTGCAGAGATAATGCACGTCGTCGGGCAGACCTTCTAACTTGGCGCCATAAAGGCAAAAGTCGTGGTTCCCCGCAATAAAAATCTTGTGCTTATACGGCAGACCACCAAACCATTCAACGAAGTCCTTGACCTCTTCCTCGGTGCCATCCTCGGTAAAGTCGCCCGTGTGGACGATGATGTCGGCTTCGGGCAAATCAATTAACTGCTCATGTTTTCCATGAGTATCAGAGATATGTATAATTCGCATAAGTTTAAGTTGTTTTTACAATCAGATTTCTATGAGGTTGTCAAGCAATTCCTTGGAATCAATCTCGCCGTTCCAGTGTTTCATCAGCAACTCGTAGTTTAGGACAACCCATTTTTTTGCTTTTTCTATGACCTCGGCAGGTATCTCATTTTCCTCACCCTCAATCACGACAGGATTCTTGCTCAGAGTAATACTAACTGTTCTTTCCTCAGTCCATTCATACCAGCGTGTATTTTCGGTCAACATGATTCTTGGCGAAACCCCAGGATTCTTGAAAAAAGCAGTAATGACGATTGACGAAAACTTTGGCAACACATGGGTCATATAAAAGCCGAGTTCCAAATCCTCAAAACTCTTTGTGGACCTCCAAATTGATGGATCTATCAATGAATAGCGAATTCCGTCAGCAACCTCCATCACACTATTGTTTGGAAAAAGCGGCCCAAAGTCCTCCGAATGTTCGGTGTGGATGGGGACGATTCGCTTTGGCTGAATGTGCTCAACAATCTGTTGCAGCGAGGCAATGTCGGCGTGTCCGCTGGTATGGATGTCGGGCAGTTTCTTCCTCAGTTCGGGCTTTTCCGCCAGCCAAGCTTTCATGCTATTGATTTCAGGCTTGTCCTGCTCCCAGTATTGCGCCCAGACGGAGTTGGTGAGACATACCTTCGTATCGGCAAGATGATTTTTGAGGTCGGCCAGCAGCTTCGGACGGAAAACCAACACATATTTCGACGGATTCACCCGCAAATCCTCTTGTTCCAATTTAGCCGCCCCTTTGCGCAAACCGTATACCAATTGTTCGTCTTTTTCAATCATCCTCTTCGTAAAATACCAAGGGAAATAGATTTGAAAACCGGTATATCCCTTATTTGGAATGCTTGGATGAGTTTGGTGAACAAGTTCCAAGATGTAGGCCGTGTAGGGGTCGACGCCCAAAATCCGGTTGGTCTTCAGGCATGCCTTATACAAGTCCACGATCCTGTCAATGTTTTGCGAAGAGCACCACACCAAGTGCAGGCTGTCGGGATTCGACGAGATTTGCTCGACAAACGCGTTCTCGACATCCTTTTCCGTCTTCTGCCTCGCTCCCCTACCCAGGTTGGTGCCTTCCAGAAAGAGGTAATCCACGTTTTGAGGAAGATTGGTGTACAACACGCCTTTCTTTCCATGCAGCCTGATGTCGCCGCTGTAGAGAATCCGTTTGTCGCCCACCTCAAAGAGGAACGCGCAAGCCCCAAAGGCCGAATGGTCGACGTCGTATTTCGTGACGCGGAAGTCTTTGACCGTCACCGTGTCGGCAACGGGTTGGACATCAAGATGTTTCGTAAGGTCTTCGCCAAACACGCCCGACACTTTCATCAGGTTGGCCGTTTCCTTTGTGGCATAGACCTTGGTGCCTTCGGGGGCTTCGCGGAGCAGACCGTAGTGATCGCCGTGGTAGTGGCTGAGGAAAATGGCGTCGCAATCGCGCGTCCATTCCTTTGCGTCTACAAGGATCTTCTTTTGAACCTCAGCAGGTTGCTCCTCGAAATCCAAAGGCAGGCCACAGTCGACGAGGATTTTGGTGTTTGCCGTGGCAAGCTCCACGCAGTTCCCACCGATTTGGTGGGAACCACGGTGGATGGTGAAGGTTATGTTGTTTTGGGACATAATGATTTTGAGTTTTCGAAAAAACTAATTAAAAACACTTGGAAACATAGATATCATTTCATCTTTTGTCTTGATAAAATCATGATACAATCCATATCCCATGAATGATGAGATGTAAAACTTGCTGTTAATTGGCAGAGAATGAACTATTTGATCGAGTATCTTGCTGTAAGGATGGTAATTGGCTAGAAGAAAAACAAATTCAACATCTTGATTGATGCGAGGCTTACTATCGTTTTTTAAATATTTATCCAATCCTTTAATAAGACCAAGCTCATGCTTTTGGATTAAAATATCTAGCATGTCTTCTGCGACCATTTGCATGTATTCAGAATTTTTCGAAATTAGCTCATAGTCGGAAATATGTTTTTGAAGACCAGCCTTGCCTTTAAATGATTTTGTTCCTTGTTTTACTTCAATCATGGTTAATTGAACCTCGTTTATTCTACGCCGAGGTGAGGGTCTCAACCATCTAAATGCCATAATGTCAGCGCGCCCTCTAAGGGAGGCGTTTTGCCATTCTGTATCAACAATGAAATAATCAGTGTCTTGTGCATTTACAGAGAGATTATTCTCATATACTACTCTTTGCTGTATTTCCTTTTCGCCAAGATGATTCTTTACAGTACTCACATATCTATCAATAATATGTTTTGCATTACTGATATACTCCTGGATTTTATGTAAATCGGGCTGTGGAATGGAGCTGAGAGAATATTGAGGATCCAATCCGTTCAATTCCCCTAAATTATTAATAGACAATAATCTACCGCCTCTATAATAGATTTCAACGGAATTCCCACGCATTTCAAAATTAAGGTAAGGGTCTTCTTGCGCTAATACTGTAATGTCATAAAACTCCCCTTTAGGTTTAAACAATTCGAGAAAAGAACTGTCAAGGTGACGCTTATTATTCTTCATATATCTAATATTAAAGTGTTCATAACAATGCAAAATTACAAATTTCAGCCTGCAAAAATGACCCCACGCTAGAATTTTTCAAACCATTTCCGCTTTTAAATTGCAATTTAATGAGTTTTTATCAACCATCAAAGGTTTCCAATCATCTGGCTTATACATTATCTGCCCTTTGTATACTGTGTCAAATCCTTTTTTCTCGACTTTTCCTCTATTGTTAATGCAATGAGCAATATACTTGACATTAGAGAAGTATTGGGGGCTGACTTTTTGCAACCTTGGTTTGATACCATTTTTTATAGTTCCCGAATCCGATGATTCAATTAAATCAATGAAATAGCAAAGCATATCCGTCCCTTCTGTCGACAACTTCAAGAAATCTTTTTCATAATTGGCATAGTTACTATCGTTGTTCTTGAATTCTATATGACAGATGGCATTGAAATTTGAATCGTAAATTGTCAAATCGAATCTGGCCGATTCGCCCTTTTCCTCCTGTCCCGCCACTCTTGGCCGACATTTGCCTGAGTAAACCTTTTCCGAAAACACATATTTCTTTTCAGTAGGAGTTTCAACAGAATAATGATAGTCTGTTTTTTGTTGTTCGCACTTTTTGCTAAAAAGCTCTACAAAAGTAAATCTCAGTTCTTGTTCACTTACACGCAATTTATCAGGATTGCTTTGGTTTGAAGACGAGTATTTGGGGAAAACAAGCCTGCTCCCAGAAACCACAATATCCGTTTTTTCTTTTTGCAACGAATTGTTGTAAACTTTGTCGATTTCTTTGAAAGTATCAACAATAAGTTCTTCGATAAACAATTGGTCTTTTTCTGTGTACCTTTTCATAGTTATAAATTATTAAAGGGTTAAACTTCTATTTTCACCCTGCAAAACTAACCACATTCTCGAGTATTTTAAAAACATCATCGCTTTTACCGGCAATTAATAGGAAAACAGGGGCCAAATTACAGCTTGTATACTACCCATGTGTTGCTCGATTTTCGAGTCCAAATAACTGGAATCAAGTATCTTATCCAATCCACTTAAAGGAGTTTTTAGGACAAGCTGAGCTGCGGCCACACTAATGTTGAGCTTTTGGCAAAGACGCTCAGCGGCTTCATTGGCATCGCCACTTTTTCTAATTATTTCTATCACGTTATCCGCTTTAATATTTTGGTATTGAAGGTTTTGCAATTCCACCAAAGCATTGATGTGTTTTGCCAAAGCCTCGCAGATGTCGCCGAAATTCTCGGCGACAATCTGGTCAAGGTCTGTTTCGATGAGCATGGCGGTTTGCATGTCTTGTTTCTCGATTCGGATGTTCATTGGGGTCATAATAGTCCTTTTGTTGTTGCTTTTCGCCATAAATACGGAGACATACCGACTCTTTTAATCGTAAATTCAAGCGCCCTTACTTCCGTAATCGAATGATTCCCACGATTTTTTTCAATAGCCACCATTCTCTTCAGGTTTTCACAGATTGTTTCATTTACCGTATTAAGCGTTTGGTACGGAATACCATATTTGAACTTTTTACCAATTACCATAAGATTACCATCTGGATTAGACGTATCTACCAAAGTGGCGCATTCGTCGTTTTTGGTAAAGTCATTGGCTTGTTTGCTATACGGGAGTGTTGGGTCTTGTTCTTGTTTTATATAATACTCGCTGTGAATCACGCCCTCTTCGTTCAGAACACTAAACACAAACGAGGTTCGCTGGTACTTGCCACAGATCTTCTTCGCCGCGTCAACAGACATGTTGAATATGGCGCATGGGCGATAAAAGTTTCCGAATTTTTCCATCGCTTGAGCGCAGGCGTAGCCACTGCTCTTAAAGATTGAGAGCAGAGGACGCCTTGTATTTTGGTTGTATCGTTTAATTATCCATTGGTCATCAGGGGCGTCTGAAGCCACTACCACAATGGTCCGAATGCCGTTAAAGCTATGTTTGTTCATTAGGTTTGATTTATTGTTCCAAAAGATATTGAAAATCAGGGTCTTTTACTACTTTCTTGAACTCGGCCACCACGTTGGGCAGTTTCACGATGGGCTGGCCGAGGCGCGTGGTCACGTTGGGGTAGCGGGCCTTCACCCATTCCACCACCTGGTTGCGGACTTCGTTATCGAAGTAGAGCCTCACTTGCAGTGGCGTCTTGATTTCGGCGGCGTTGGACAAGGAGGTGTCGAGCTGGCCGTTCTCGATCGGGTTTTCCATGGTGATGCCGAGCACGTAGGGCACGATGGCGCCGATGAGCGAGCCTTTGTCGGCCTCGGGGTTCACCCCCATTTCGGTGCGGATGCCAGTCACCATTTTGCCCAGGACGATCATCCCCTCGGCGAGTCCGGCGGCGCAAATGGCGTCCATTTCGGCGACGACGGCGGGGTGGTCGGTGCCCAGCTCCGGGAAGCGGTCCCTGATTTTCATTTCGAGCTGGGTGCGGAAGGCGTCGATGTTGGCGCGGGCTTGCAGTTGCTCTTTTCTTTTTCTCTCTTGTTGCTTGTGCGATTTTTTGGTGCTCATTGTGTGTTTGTTTGTCGGTTTTCGGCATATAATACGATTGAACGAAATGCAACGGACTCAAAGAAGTTGTAAAACACTATAACACAATGAAATAAATTTTATATTTTATGTGCGTAAACCGTGCGTAAAACAAGAATCCAACTGCTAAGTTTCATTTTTTGCCCATGGCCTAAGCCAATATTCCGTCTGTTCCATGGTCCAAAGAGTCTTTTCTTTTTCTCCTTCCCTGACGTGCCGCTGCTCTGTCGCAAACAAAGGTCGTGCGAAGATTCGCCTCTTCAGCATCAAGCCCAAAGTTGTTGTTCGTTTTCATAAGATTAGCCCGATTAAAATGATGATGACAATGATAACGACGACCGTGATGACAAGGTCTTTCAGCCATCGTCCGGCCCTCTGGAAGACGGTCAAGTTGTCCTCCGTTTCATCGGCGCTCGACAAGTTGTTTTCGCCTTCGAGAAGGCATTTTCTGGAACAATAGTATCGCCTGTTCCATCGCGGGCCGCCCCTGTAGCCTTCTCCATCGGGGAAGCGTCTCCCGCACCATTCGCAAGTTGTCATGTTTCTTTCTGTTTTGTTACACTTTGATTTAGAGGGGAATCCGAGTCCCCGAAGGGACTCAGACGTTGTAGATCCTCACGATTTTGTTCATCGCTTGCGCCTTCCTGATGGTGTCCCAAGTGCCTCGGCTTGAGGCCGTCACAAAGGCGAGGATGATGTCGGAGTTTTCCACGATGTCGGTGTTTCGCTTCAGCGGGGCGCCGCGACCGTACTTGCCGTAATCGGGTTTGAACTCCTCGAGCGGATAGCCGTGTTCCGAGGCGTAGCGGGCGGCTAACGAATCGGCGCCCTTGGCGCCACCTGATACGATTTTCTCCACTTTGATCTTGGTTTTTTCCACGAAGCTGTCGACCGTGGCAGCCAGCAGAGAGTAGTCCAAGAACTCCCTTGATCCAACGATTCCTAATCGCATTTTTACTTGATTTTAAAGAACGGTTTTTTTGAAATTTCTGCCACCTAATACGATTGGGATTATTGCAACGAATGAAATTTTTATGCAAATCGTTGAAATACAATTATATAATTTTTTAAAATCCCGTGCGTATATTTGTGCGCAACAGAAGAAAATCACTATCTTTGCAAGCAAAAACCTATCAATATGACAGCAAGATTTACCTTGGAAAATAGGACCAACAAATATGGGGAGTGCCCCATCAGGCTCTCGTGGAGTTTCGGTGGCCAGCGTTTTCAGACCACATTGGGCATTTCCGTCAAGAAAACGGATTGGGATGAGAAAAACAAATTGGTGAAGTCCAACACCCAAAACCACAACGGACAGTCAGCCGACGACATCAACTTCTTTATCAAGCGCATCGGCCTTGTTGTGGCAGGCATTGAGGAACATTATGTTAGAAACGAAAAAGCCTTAAACAAAGACATGATAAAACCCGCCATCAGGGAAGCTTTAAGCCTTGATTTTGCACGTCCAGAGGATATCATTGAACGCCATATAGAAGGTTGGAAATCTGTGACCGAGAAAGAAACAGGGTATTATAGAGGTCCTGATATGAGATATTATAAACTCATCTGTGACGCTAATGGCTGGTACAATACGGAGAAGTTCAATATCCTCCAACAGTTATTCGGCAAAAGAGAAAGGATAATTGTACCTGAATATTATTTCAGGCTATTTAAGCATTCGGACAGAAGCTATAAAACAATAGAATTCGAGAAAGTCGATTATAAGGAGGTGTTTGGGGTGTGACTATGTTGAGTGGGTTCACCAAGCATTTAGTTAAGGATAAAGAACTTAAAAAAAGAAATAACGTCATAACGTAAGCTGATAGTCTATATAAAAAAAGCCAAGAAGCACTTTCGCGCTCCTTGGCTTTTGCCTTGAATTAACTCAAGCTTAATTCCTGAAAATCAAGCTGTCGCCGCTCACGTCGACGATGATGGTCTTCGTCTTGTCGACGCTGTCGGCAAGGATCATCTTCGAGAGCGAGTTGAGCAACTCACGCTGCATCATACGCTTCACAGGACGCGCACCATACTGCGGGTTGTAGCTCTGGCGTGCGATGAAGTCGACGGCGGCATCGGTGATGTCGATGCTGATGTCGTTGGCCTTCAGCATCTTCTGCACACTGCGGAACTGCATCCTGACGATGTCGGCAATCTGGTTCTCGTCCAAAGGCTTGAACATGATGATGTCGTCGACACGGTTCAAGAACTCAGGCCGCATGAACTGCTTCAGCTGCTCCATCACCTCGTTGCGGGTCTTTTCGAACACTTCCTCGGCGTTGGCGTCGGTCAGGTGGGCGAAGTTGTCCTGAATGATGTTAGCGCCGATGTTGGAGGTCATGATGACGATGGTGTTCTTGAAGTCCACCGTACGACCCTTGTTGTCGGTCAGACGACCGTCGTCAAGCACCTGCAACAGGATATTGAACACGTCGGGGTGTGCCTTCTCGATTTCATCCAACAGGATGACCGAATAAG
>CAMUYT010000008.1 GCA_947164955.1 uncultured Bacteroidales bacterium
TCTTCTACAAGGCCGGCTTGAACTACGTGAGCTGCTCGCCGTTCCGCGTGCCCGTGGCACGTCTGGCCGCTGCCCAAGCCGCTATCGAGGAAGAACGCTGCAAGTAATTTTGGATTCAGTATTCAAAATTTAAAGATTGAGAGCCTTCGGAAAACGGAGGCTCTATTCTTTATATTTGTTCCACGTTGATGGTATCGTCCAAATACACCAAGAAAGCTTTGATGGGTTTGTCGGTCATCTCCTTCAAGGCATTTGCATATTGAAGCACTTGTTCGTTGTATTTTTTGTTAGGCTTACCCGTCTTATAATCAATCAAATAAATGATATTATCAAGTTCGGCGTAACGGTCGAAACGACGGATTTCGCCTTGATACAAAACTTCACACTCCGTCTTCACCTTGGCATCGGGCCCAAAGGCTGGTGCAACCAGAGGATGTGACGCCATCTGGTTGAACCTATCGAGAATCCAGTCGGCTGACGCTTGGTCGAGGGTTCCATCGGCGACATTAGGCCTCAAAACAGTGTCCAAGTCCTCACGACAACGAATCCGTGAAAGGATTTCATGCACCTTCTCGCCCCATTCGCGAGGCAACAAACGTTCACTCTCCGCCTGCCAAAGCTTGGTTGGTTCCGCATCGACTTTGATTCTACCAAACCAATCCCCTGCCACCGACTCGGCCGTCAGTGCCTTCACCTTGTCCTTTTCCTCCTTTTGGGGTTTCATAAAATCAGGACTCCCGAAACGGTACACCAAAGCATCGTTTCCCTGCACTTGATGTTCTGCCTTTTCACTAAGGAAGTCGCGTAGGACATTGGGTTTGTCGGCCTTGCTCTGCTTAGCGATGACGTAGAGTCGCTGCTCGGCACGAGTGAAGGCTACATAAAGCAAATTGAGGTTGTCCAGTCGGTTGCTATTATTCTCCTCGTTCAGCTTTTCCAGCGCCTTTTCACCCATATTCTCCACTTTCTTATCCAACCTAAACAGCACCTTGTCCAAATTGGGGATGGCCTCAAAGCCCAAATCCTCGGGACGCAGCCATTCCTCAGCCACCTTGCTGGCATTCAACTTTTCGTCCAAGTCAACGATGGCCTCGGGATAGATGACCACAGGAAACTCCAAGCCTTTCGACTTATGTATCGTCATGATTCTCACCGCATTGCCACCTACCGACTTCACCGAAAGCTTGTCTTGCTTGGCATCCCAATAGGTCAAGAAGTCTGAAATGCCTTCTTTAATGCCAAATTGCGAATTGAACACCTCTTCCATGAAAAAGTTAATGAAGGCATCATGGAGGGTATCGAAACCGAAGATACGGAGCAAATTGGCGCAGAGGTCGTAAAGACAAGTTGCCTTGGCAAGGGCGGCTTGCAATATGCCTACCTCACCTAACCCCATCACTGATTCAATCGGTACATCGCCTTTGGCAACGGCTTTTACCTCACCGAAAAGGCAACTAATATCACCTTCAAAGCCAGGATCTTGCGTCATTTTCCAATAATACAGCATATTGGCGACAATACTCTCGTTGTCGCCATTAATCAGATAACGCAAGGTGTTCACCAACAACTGCACCTTGTCGGAAGACTTGAGTAAAATCGAATCCTGTGATATGACGGGAATTCCATGGTCGTTCAAGTAGTTGGCAATCTCTGATCCAAGGTCCGACTTACGTACAAGCAAGGCAATATCTGAATATTGGTAGCCTTTTGTCTCAGTGAGTTCACGGACAATCTCCTCTACCCGACTGAATCGATAATCAGGCTGGTTTTCAGCATCATAGAGCTCAACCTGAACCAATCCTTCTTCGTTACTATCAATCTTTTGGGCAATGCCCACTTTTTCATCCGTGCCTGGTTTTACCGAGACATACACCTTTTGCAACTCTGGCGACAATTTGGTGTAAACCGATTCGAAAAAAGCATTGTTGAACTCGACGACTTGAGCAAAAGACCGATAGTTGGTATCCAAGTTCTTGAACATGAAATTGTCCTTCAGATTCTGCTCAAACTGCTGGAAAGCTGCATTGCCTTGGGGTTTGGCATAGATTTCAGGCAAATTCACGATTTGCTCCACCTCGCCGCTGCGGAAACGGTAGATCGACTGCTTGCCGTCGCCCACCACCATGCTCATCTGTCCCGCCGCCAATCCATTGTCAATCAAGGGCAAGAGATTTTGCCATTGCAAAACAGAGGTATCCTGGAACTCATCCACGAAAATATGGCGGAAATGCTCACCAAGACGTTCATACACAAAGGGGACAGAAAAATCGCCCATCACCTTGTTAAGCAACTTGTTGAACTCCGAAATATGCACAATCTCTTCCTCATTAGCCAAGGTCTCAAACTCCAACCTGATTTGTGAACGGAGCGCATAGAGATAGAGCAAGTCCCTTTGCGACCTATAAAAAAGAGTCGTCCCCAAGTCTTTATCAATACAGTCCTTTATCGCCTGAAGCAAAGGCAGCATGGCCGAGTTAATGCTTTTTACTTGGTCACTACCCAACTGTTTTTCAGCTTCTTTCGAGAAGCAGTTGCCTTTTTCTATCACACTGTTGAATCGAGCGCCAGGTTGTTCGTACTCTTTAGCCGACAGCTTTCTCAAGTATGAGACAAAGCCGCCTTTCCCGTAGGCATAATACTCTTCTCTGAGTCCAAATTGCCTCTCAAGACGCTTAAAATCATCCAAATGGTTCCGTATGGCTTGTTCAAAGCCAGATATCTTACCATTCAGGAAATCAAGGGTTTGCTTATATTGAGAATGGCTAACAATCGCGTTTTTCTCCTCCTTTTGGTAGGCCTTCTCGGTCATCAGCTTGGCAACAAACTCCGCAAGTTTCTCCTCGATTGCGGTGGAGCGCTCGTTTCTGAACTGGTTATTACTGAAATCGACAAGAAGCTGCGTCAGGAATTTGTTTTGATCGTTGATCTTCAAGCCTATTTGTTCGGTAATCGACTCCGCCACCTCTTCCACGTCGATGCTGACCGTATATTGGTTGGGCAAACCCAAATCGTGGGCAAACGAGCGCGAAAGTTTTTGGACGAACGAGTCGATGGTGCACACACAGAAACTGCTGTAATCGTGGATGATACGGGTCAAAAGGCTTTGTGCGTTGCGTTTCAGTTCTTCTTCACTGATACCCAAATCCTTGAGAAGCGCCTCCTTCATGCTGTCATTTTTGGCTTCCTTGATGCCGACAATCTCGCAAAGGTTATTGACAATTTTGTCTTTCATCTCATTGGCCGCGGCATTCGTGAAAGTGATGGCAAGGATATGCCGATAATTGTCGATAGTGCTTTCGCTTTGCAAACAAAGCTTCAGATATTCCTTGATTAAGGTAAACGTCTTCCCCGACCCTGCCGAGGCCTGGTAGACATTAAAAGAGGTTGCTTTACTCATTGGTGCTCGGTTGTTTTCTCGGCTTGTTGATGATGGGCTGACCGGATTGGATGTTGTATTTCTTCTTGAACAGGTTACGGAAGCTATCAAAGGACCGGCTGTAGGAAAGGCCAAGGCCTTGCGTGTAGGGCGCACGTCTGTCGATGGAGAAGCTGTTGAAATTGCTGTTGTAGTTGGAATGGTTATAGAAATGTCCCTGCAAACGACCGTCCTTGCTCAGTTTATAATAGAGGTCAAACTCGCCAACGATATTCGAAGCACTATTGCCACTGGTGCTGTTGCTCGACATGAGGCCCACGTTGGTCTCAATGGTAAGGCGGTCTTCAAAGAGTTGGGTTCGCAGAGCGACCTGATACTCATCGAAGGTATCTTCCCTACCAGAATGATAACTGACACCGAGGTTCAGATTCTTGGTGATGTCAACCTGCATTTGGGTGGCGAAGATATTAGCCAAACCCATAAGGCTCTGGCCGCCCGAGGCAGCGCTACCTGCATAGGCGAACTTACCCAGCACCAACAGAGAAAAAGCTTGGTTGGTCATTTCCGCCTGATTGGTTGTATCAATCAGCGAATAAACCATTTGTGATATATCCTCAGTAGCATTGGGCAGTCTCATACCAAAGGATATGGTCGGGTTAAGCAAGGCGTCTTTCAAATGGATAAGGCATTCAACATTGACGTTATTGTTGGTTGACGAAGTGGAGTCCACCTGAACGCCAAGGTCGGAAAGCGAACTCTTCACCGAATAGACACCCGTCGCATCAATGCGGCCATCGGTCGGACTGCCCGACCAGGAGATGGTGCCTCCCTGCTGAAGCGTAAAGATCTTCGTAACCAAATTTCTGAAATTCAGCATGAAGCGTCCCGATTCAATGGTATATTTACCATACATCGTCAGGTCTTGCTTGGTGGCCGTTCCCAACTTGACGTTGCCACTTCCCGATGCGTCAATAGTGCCCAAATCGGAAGGAAGGATGATTTTTAGCGAAGCGTCATTGGTGGCATCAACGTCAAGGTCGAGCGCAAAGTTGCTCTTCTTCTTTGGCTTTGTCACAACGGGTTCTTCCTCTTCTTCAACAGCATTATGATTAACGAAGACAATGAAATCGTTCTCCTTCACCGTCGAAGCGCGATTGAGAGGGATGGTCAATTCGGTACCTTTCCTTGTCAACGCCTTGATTCCAAGATAGATGTTGTCAAACGGTCCTTTGATGGTGATAAGGCCATTGGCAACAGCCGAGCCATAGAACGAATCATTATCTTCGCTTGTGGTGGCCATAGCCAGAAACTCCCGTGGGTGGATCTTCAAATCAAGCGAGAAATCCTTGAACCCGTCATGATCGATCCTGCCTTCCACGGCGGCCTTGTGGCCCAAGGTGTCGGTGAGCACCATATTCTCAAACGAAATGGATTTATTGTCGACGAGTATGGTGGGCTCAAAAGTATAGAATGTGTTCAGATAGTTGATTTTACAGCCGCTGTCGACCATTTCAATTTTGCCTTGTATGACGGGAGCCTTCAGCGACCCGCCAACATCTACCCTACCATTGCCATAACCTTGCATCCGCGACACAACACCCACCAGGAACGGACTGAAGGTCACCAAACGAAGCGAATCCAACGTAACGGTGAAATCGAGATTATCTTCCTTTTCGGTATAGTACATGCCATACACGTTCAGCATTCTCTTGTCTTGGTTGAAGATGTTGGCATCCACTTCCACGAAACGGTCTTCGTTGTCCCATGAACTCACGATGGCAGCACTGCCAATCTGCTCTCCGTTCACGCCCAACTTGTCGACACCAATATCCGCCAGAATCATTGGGTTGGTCTTCAGGCTGCTCAACATGGCGTCGCCCGAAACGAAACCGTCGATATCAAAGCCCTTGTTTTGGAAGATGAAATCGAAATTGGAGATGTCGAACTTCCGCATCTGCACCGACAGGGTGTCGCCCTCCTGCATCGGGCTGAAACCATCGACGCGGATCGACTGATCCTTATGGCCGAACATCAGATTGGAGATGTTCACCCGTCCATCGCTGACATCAACAAAATTGTTGGGCGACACATACCATATCGAGTCGTTGATGCTAATGTCGGCCGAAGTGATAGAGAAAATGCCCCCTAACTCATGGGGATGGAAATAGGTCTCTATCGAGGCTTTGTTGGAGTCGTCATTCTCGACATCGTCCCAATTGATGCGGGCAAACACCGTGTCATTGGTCATTCTGGTGGAAAAAGCGAAATTATCGAGACCAAGCTCCAAGGTGTCCGACTCCGTGAGGTTGCTGTATTTGATTTCATCCAATTTCAGCGCGGTAAAAGCCGCGTTTCTTGCATTGAAATTCCTCAATTCCAAGTTATTGAAGTTAAACTTACCGAATTGTATGCTTTTCGAGCGCATCGTCAGGTTAAGCGAATTGTTCCGCGAAGTGAAGGTCCCGTTAAACGTGGTGTTTTTGGCGACTTTCAACGATGGCATCAAAAGTTGGCTGATGGTTTTGGTATCCTTCAGATTGAGCGACACGATGAAGTCCTGTTCCACATCATGCTTGAGCTTGTAGTTCTGGTACGACTGCTGTTGGTCCTCAAACATCGGGAAATGGACGAACGAATCGAAATATTCGTTGAGTGCCTGCGGCAAGGTGGCAAAATTGATTTGACCAGCCATCTCGAAATCGAAGAAGTCGCAGTCGATATTGATACGGCGTTGCATCAGGTTGTCGTTGACGATGTATGCATTGAAATCGTTCATCCGATAGGCCCCACGGCTATCGCGATATAAGGTGCTGTCGATGTGCACCTCACCCTCGAGGTCGTCGAGGTCGAATCCTGTCATATTCACATAAACCCTGGTGCTGATTTCCGAGATGGAATCGTCTTTCGACAGTTGCAAGGCGTGAAGATTGGCATATTTAATGTCGGCCTCAAAGTCCGACTTGGGATATTTCTTGTTCTTGAAATCAATCAAGCCATTGAAATCGAGCGCCAAGTCATCGTCGTCAACCTTAATCTTACCTTTAAAACGGTTTTCTTGAAGGTTGCCGTCCAATTTCACTTCATCGATATGGTTGCCAAGCAGTTGCGCATCAGAAGCTACACCATCGACCCGAATCTCTGGCGACCCTTTTCGAGGAAACCGGGCTGTAAAATCGGCGTTCAAGTCCAAATCGCCAACAAACTTCGAGGCATTGGCCACCGTGCCTGCCTTCACCCGTTGAGCATTGACGTATCCCGAAAACACGTTGTCGCCCTTAAGGTCTTTTGCTCGCGCAATGGAGGCATCGATGTCGCCGATGTCCGACAGCAGACTGATATCGGAAGTGAAATTGTTATACGACCCTTGAAAATCGAGATTGATGCGGCCTTCATTCATCGGGCGTAACGATTCGGGCAATGGAATCGTTTTCGTTGAAGAAGGGATATAGAAGTTCACCAAATCGTCGTAAGTGAAATGCATATCCTTGATATTCAAGGTGTGATAACCGTTTTCGAAATTCAAAGGATGCATACTAATGCTGCCTTGGAACGAAGTCGACTTGCCCAATTCGGCCTTGATGTCGTCGACGCGGAAATGCTCGATCGGTCCGGTGAATTTCCCTTCAAAGTGCACCTTGTCAGGCATTTTGTACATCACATTGGAGAACACGCCGATGTCGGAAAGCATCACGTCGGTGGGCCGAATCGTAGCATCGAACACGACAGAATCGACGAAATACTGGAAATCATCGAAACCGTTATACAACATATTGAGGTCGAGGTCAAAACGGCTGTTGTTGGTCTCCATTAGCATGTCGTCGAGGAAAATGCCTTTTTGTGTGACGGTGGCGTCGGCCATGAAACTTTTCAGTTCCAATCCGCTCCACTCCTTCGCATTCAAGCTGGCGATATTGGCATGAATGGAATCGCCAAACATATAGAAATCAGTGGCTTCCAAATTGACATTGTCAAGGTCGAGATGGGCATAATCCATAAGGTGATTCGCCGTCTTCAAGGAATCCGACTTGCTTTGGTTCCACATGACGAAATCCACGTTTTTCAACGAGATCTTATCGATGATGATGGGCATTGGCTTCGATTCTTTTGTCGTGTCGCTCGGAAAAGCCTCGGCGAGAAACGCAAAATTGAACTTGTCTTCGCCTTCATACTGCACCAAATTGGCGTCTACATCCCTCAATTCGACCTTTTCGAGATGGATCTTGCCATCCAAAAGGTCGCCGATGCTAATCCTCGTGCGCAATGCGCCAACATTCGCCAAATCATTGCCTTTCAAGTCCTTGACCGTGACATCGTCAACAAAGACCTTGAAATCTGGTGTTACGGCCAATCGGCCCACCTTAATATCTGCGCCAGTTTTTTCAGAAAGATATCCGCCTGCAAAACGCACCGCAAACTTCTGAATGATAGGATCTTGTATAGCAATAAACAGACTGGTGATGATGGCAAGCAACACCACAAAAAAAATCAGAATGCTATGGATAATCTTTTTTTTAATAATTTTGACCCTCCAAATTGAGACCAATGAACGAATACATTTTAGGCATCGAATCTTCATGCGACGACACCTCAGCCGCAGTGCTCCAAGGCACGCGTGTGCTCTCCAATGTCATTGCTAGTCAGAAAGTTCACGAGCAATATGGTGGCGTTGTGCCCGAGCTCGCATCACGTGCGCACCAGCAAAATATCATCCCCGTCATCGACACGGCCTTGAAGACTGCAAAAATAGAAAAAAATCAGTTATCCGCCATCGCTTTTACACGTGGCCCCGGACTTTTAGGTTCTTTGCTCGTAGGAACCTCATTTGCAAAGGCTTTCGCTCAGACCCTGGACATCCCGATGGTTGAAATCGACCACATGAACGCGCATATTTTGGTGCACTTTGCCACTGATGACACCCATACTGAGGTGCCAGAGTTCCCATTTTTATGTCTCACCGTGTCGGGTGGGCACACCCAAATCGTGGTCGTGAAGGACTATTTCGACATGGAAGTCATCGGCAAGACCATCGACGATGCGGCTGGCGAGGCCTTCGACAAGACGGCCAAAATACTCGGCCTACCCTACCCTGGCGGCCCTGTCATCGACAAGTTGGCCAAAATCGGCAATCCTGATGCCTTCACTTTCGCCAAGCCGCAAATTCCCGATTTGGACTATAGCTTCAGCGGACTGAAGACCAGCATCTTATACACCGTTCGTGACAACCTGAAACTCAACCCGAATTTTATCGAGGACAACAAAGCCGACCTCTGTGCCTCGGTGCAAAAGACCATCATCGATATTTTGATGAACAAGTTGGTGAAAGCCAGCAAGCAGACAGGCATCAAGACGGTGGCCATCGCCGGTGGCGTGAGTGCCAACAGCGGCTTGCACGATGCCATGCTTAAGCTTGGCGAAAAATACCATTGGAAGGTCTTCATCCCGCGCCTCTCCTACTCGACCGACAACGCCGCGATGGTCGCCGTGGCCGGCTATTTCAAGTACTTGAAAGGCGAGTTTGCCTCGCAGGATTTGGTGCCGTATGCACGGCAGAGCTTGAAGGAATAAGCCTACCGTTTCACGAACTTCCTGCAAGAGCTAATGTCATTCTGCCCAAAACGAGCCACATACACACCCGACGGCCAACCTGAAACATCGATGGAAAAGTGGGGCGACGATACCAGCACATTGGCCATTTCGCGACCCAACACATCAAGCACCTGCAACTGATACGGACCGTTTTGGAGCAAGGTCTCGTCCTGGAAAACGATGGATGCCGTGACGGGATTGGGATAGAGTGTCACCTCTTGCATGGTAGCCTCCTGTGTCGATGTAGGCCAGCCCAAATGCGCCCACAGGAAATCGCGGGTGATGTTGAAACACCAACCGAATTTCTCCTCGTCCAACTGGTAAGTGGCGTTATAATAGAAAGCGTGCTCCTCGCCCTCGAAGGGATGGAACTCGAAATCGGTGACGCCCATGGATTCGAGATGTGAGGCAATAGCGTGTGAGCCATACATATACGGCATGTAAGGCAGGCTGAAATTGGAGAAGCAATAGCCAGAATCGAAGGGAACGGTAAGATCCTCGGTGCCATGAATCATGCAAATCGGGGTATATTCCTCAACGTCAATCACATCGAGCGCATTCACGCCGCCCCAATGCGGGATGGCACCGGCCACTTGTGGCGAAATGTCTGCATATTCCTCAAAGCCAGCGCTGTGCATCGTTCCCAAATCAGGCTCGGTGAAGGTCTGCTCGGGACGTTCCTCCTCACCCATGAACATCTCCGCAAGGATGGCGATGGATCCTGCCGAATTGCCCAACAGGAAGATACGATCGGGATCGATACGATAGTCCTCGTTGTGGAGCTTGAAAAAACGGATGGCCGAACTCACATCTTGTGCGGCCATATAGGCATCGCGCATGAGCGCCGACTCCGAAAGTTGCAGCCAAGAGAGCAAGCGGTAGTCGATGGAAGCCGTGGCATAGCCAAGCTTGGCGAGACGGGTGCAATAGGCCACCATGTCGACATAATCGCGGCTACCCGTCACAAACGCGCCGCCAAAAACCGTAATCACCAGCGGTCGAGCTGCCATGGTATCGCCTTCTGGCTCATAGAAATCGAGGTACAACGTGGTGGGCGTCGTTTCGCCTTCGCGGATGGCGCTACTGAAAGGGACGGCCTCGGTGGTGACCACCTCATCGAAAACGGGATCGAGGAAACGCGTGCCACTTTGGGCCACACCACGGTTCGAGAGCAGAAAAACAAAGGCGGCCAACAATGTGCTGCACATAAGTAAACGTTTGGTATTCATAGGTGAAAGTATATTTTTCAGTCAGCAAAATTACAAAACTTAGGGGATAGTGCGGTATATCTTTCTCAAAAAAAGGGATGAAGGCATGATGTCTTCTTCCTAAGCGCAAAAAAAGCACTGCCAATAGTGACGGTGCTTTTGTTTTTTTGGAATGCATACAGTTGCCTCATTGCCCCATGAATAGGGTCTTAGGCGCGTTGGCAGTGGAGTAATACACATAGCCATGGCCAGGTTGGAGCGTTTCCAGCGTGCCCTGCCACGACGTTCCATTGAAGATGGCGAAGCCTCCGTCTTGGGAGATGATTTTGTCGCCTTCGGCGGGAGTGATGCTCAGGCTTTCAATGTCCATGGACTGCGTTCCCGCATAGCCGAACCAGTTGGTGCCAAGCAGGATGTTGACCGTGACCGTGGATGGTCTGACACCGTCCACCGAGAGGTTGCATGAGTTCCTAACCTTTATCCTGTACATTTGACCCGGTACTGTGTTGCCGCTAGGCGTGCCCTCCTTGGCTTGGATGGCCTCCATGTTGTCGCCCAAGGCATCCGCAATGGCATCCACGTTCGTCTCGACGGTGGGTGCCCACCAGGTCCAACCAGCTTCTAATACTACCGTTTGGGAGCAGTCCTTATCGATCATGTTGGGGAAGTCGTTCCAATAGGTCGCGCTCCGGTAATCCGACGCGCTCCCGCAAGGCACATACAAAGTGATGTTGGTATGATTCAGGTTTATGAAGGTGTTGCCGTAAATGGTGGGTGGCACTAGGCCTTCCGCATTGATGGTGGTGAGGCTTTCGCAGTTGGAGAAGGCATACTCGCCAATGCTAACCAGCGATTCGGGTAAGGTGATTTCGGTGAGACCCGTAGCGTTCTCGAAGGTCGAGATGCCGATAGCCTTCACGCCTTCGGGGATGACTGTGTTCTTGCAGCCTGCAATCAACTCATTAGAGCTAGTTTTTACGATGGCGTTGCAATTATTTCGAGAGTCATACACCTTATTACCTATATCCACAATGATTTGTTCTATACTGCTACATCTTCGAAAAGGATTAGTTCCAATAGTAGTAACGGGATTGGGAATATATATTGAGGTCAGGCTTGTACAACTAATAAATGCACCGTCTCCGATGTAAGTCACAGAATTAGGAATGCTCACCGAGGTCAGTCCTGTGCAGTTAGAAAATGCAAAATTTCCAATTGAGGTCACAGTATTAGGAATATTTATTGTGGTCAAACTACTACATTTATAAAATGCATCGTATTCTATACGAGTCACGGAATTCGGAATAACTATTGAGGTCATATTCCTGCAATACCAAAACGCGTTAATCCCGATAGAAATCAACCCTGTAAAATATTGTAATTCGTCAAATGATGTAATAGTAGTACCTCCCTTAAATACCTGCCCTAAATCCAACACCGAAGCAGCTTCAACATAACTCAGTTCACCATCGCCATCAGTATCCCAGTTAGCTACGCAGAGTGCTTTCACATTGGCATCTGCAAAACTGATATTGTCGCTAAAAGGTGTGTTTTCTATATAGTTGGTGAATTCGTTCCAGCCCTCTCTGGTTTGATAGTCACTTACCGTGCCAGTTGGCACAAACACAGGGATGGTTTTTATCACATTTTCAAAAACAGAGTCACCCAAAACAGGAGGAATCTCTGCATGGATGGTCATAGAGGTTAAACTACAACAACCAGAAAACGCATAGTTCCCTATGGTAGTAACGGAATTCGGTATTTCTATCGAGTTCAATTCAGTGCAATCAGCAAATGCATATTCTAAGATAGACGTCGCTTCATTTGGAATAACCGTGTTCTTGCAGCCTGCTATCAACTCGTTAGAACTAGTTTTTACGATGGCGTTGCAATTATTTCGAGAGTCATACACCGTATTACCCAAATCAACAATGATTTGTTCTATACTGCTACATCTTCGAAAAGGATTAGTTCCTATGAAAGTCACGGAATTGGGAATTTCAATTGAAGTCAGACCACTACAATAATCAAACGTGTAATCTCCAATAGAAGTCACGGAATTGGGGATATTTATCGAGGTCAGGCCAGTGCAACCACCAAACGCATGGTCTCCGATGGAGGTCACGGAATTAGGGATAATTATAGAAGTCAGGCCATTGCAATTAAAAAACGCATTACTTCCTATTAAAGTCACAGAATTAGGGATAATTATAGAAGTCAGGCCATTGCAATTAAAAAACGCATTACTTCCTATTGAAGTCACAGAATTAGGGATAATCGTGTTCTTACAGCCCGTGACCAACTCGTTGGTGCTGGTTTTGATGATAGCGTTACAGTCTTCGCGAGAATCATACACCGTGTTCCCTACATCAACAATAATATGAGCCAAACTACTGCAAGCTGAAAAAACACTTTCACCAATAAATGTCACAGAATTTGAGATCTCTACAGTGGTCAGATTGCTGCAACCAGCAAACGCATGTAAATAGATACTATTTACAGATTCGGGGATTTCTATAGTAATTAGATCTCTACAACTATTAAACGAGCTTGGACCAATAATAATCACAGAGTTGGGGATTTCTATCGTAGTTAGTCCGTTACAACAACCGAAAGACCATTGATCTAATATAGTCACGTCATTAGGAATAACTGTATTCCTACAACCTGAAATTATATCATTCATGCTGGTCCAGATTATAGCATTACAGTTGTTCCGAGAGTCAAACACCGGATTCTCCGGATTCACATTAATCTGCTCCAAATTGCACCCTACAAATGGATTAACTCCCATTCCAGTTACTGAATACGGGATTTCTATCGTAATTAGGCCACTAGATTCAAATGCAAAATCCCCGATACCTATCACAGAATTGGGGATTTCTATAGAGGTCAAGCTACAACAACCAGAAAACGCGCGTTCTCCAATGGAAGTCACGGAATTGGGAATTACTATCGAGGATAGACCACTACAATGATGAAACGTGTAATCTCCAATAGAAGCCAATCCGATGAAATATTGAAGTTCATCAAACGATGTAATGATTGTGTTCTTGAATACTGCTCCCAAATCCGTCACCGCAGCAGCCTCATCATAACTCAATCCACCATCTCCATCAGCATCCCAATTAGCCACACAAAGAACTTCGACATTGTTGTCTGCAAAGGTAATGTTATCGGCGTACATTTTCGACAATCCCACCACACTCAGCAACAGGACGAACAAGGCTACACTCAGAGCCTTCTTCATTTGTAAAAGATTTACGGTCATTTGTTTGATATTTAAAGTTTGTGTTTTCACTATTTTTATCCTCTTCCCGAGCGGGCAATAAAAAAACGAAGGCTTTACTGTATTTCTCTCGGTCGTTCTTAGAGGCCTACCACAGCCCAAACAATGCAACATTGATTTTGAGTAAAGCCCACGCGAAAACACGTGAGCACCAGCCTACTCGCTTGCATTGTTTTTAGAGGTGGTAGTTTCTAAGAACAAGTCAATTATAAGCTAACGCTATTTCTATGAATATGTCGGATTCGGGAGGGTTATTTCATTCGATGTGTTTTTGTTAAACTTCAGTTCTATACTATTATTTATACAGCGATGCCGGTTAGCATCACATCGTCATAAAGGCCAACCGCATATGGTTATGGATATACGGCGGGTCATCAGTGCGCGTTCCACACCAGTAGGCTTTCAGCGTTTTTTCGATGGCTTGATGACACATGAAGGCGAATTAAAGCCATCGCCTTGTCTTATACAAAGATTCAGCTGTGCCTATGTCGTAGTCGGCAATTTCTGTCCAATATGACACCTTGTCTGTTACCATGGTCGTCTATTCCTATTTCCGTTGCAAAAATAATAAATTCTCATAATAACAAATCGTTTTATATAAAAAAACAACAACGTCTTACCTTATCAAATCAATATACACCGGCAAATGGTCGCTGAAGCCGCCGAAATAGCGAGGACCGATATAGGTGCGGAAGAGTTTCTTGCCATGATACACTTCGTCGTCCTCCAGCATGAAGTCGGCATGGAAGATGCGGGCGCTACCTTCTTGGTAATGAAGCCCTTCCCTGTCGTTCATCACGCCCTCGGTGACGATGATCTGGTCGAAGATCTGCCAGTCGGTCTGGTGCTTCAAGGTGCCTTCGAAGCCCAAACCGTCCTTTTTCCCAAACAGGTTGAAGAAGCAGCCAGGTTCCATCTCAGAAGGATGACGGGCACGCAGCACGTCGTAGACGCTCGGGTCGGTGGGACAGTCGTTCAAGTCGCCCATCATGATGACTTTAGGCTGGTAGCCTTCAGGCGCAGCCGCCACGATGGAGTCGACCTTGGCACGCAAGATGGCCGCCGAACACGAGCGTGAGCCTACGGTCTCCAACTCACCGCTGTAACGCGATGGCCAGTGGTTGACGAAGACGTGGAGGGTGTCTACTAAGGTCCCTGAGCCTGTCGAAGGGCCGTCATTACTGATGAACTTTGCATAAAGGATATCCCTCGAATGATACGCCGTGTCCTCGGGATTATAATAAGGAATCACCGCGCTCTCCACCAGCTGGAAATGATCGAGCGAATACACGATGGCCGGGTCGATGCCGCGCTTGTCGGGGCCTTCGTAGTGCACGAAACGATAGTTGTGTTTCTTCAGCGGAGTTTGGTCGAAAATCGCGCTCAGCACATATTCGTTCTCCACCTCGCACATCCCGATGATGCCCATCGGCCGGTTCTCTGACATGGCGAGGATAGCCTTGTACATGTTGTTGCGCTTCTTGTAGAAACGGCTTTTCGTCCAATGTTGCATCCCTTCTTCGGTGAAGGCATTGTAGGCCTTGGTGCTGTCCACAAACGGGTCGAAGAAGTTCTCCATGTTCCAAAAGGCAACGCGGATGGTTTCTTGTTGTGCCTCCGCATAGAAGACAACAGCCAAAAGCACGAGCAAAACGAGTGTTTTTTTCATCGGACGGTCATGTTTTCGGGGCAAAGGTAGGGCTTTTCGGGAAAAAATCGTAATTTTGCAGGCAAACTACACAAATTTTGAAGCTCAAACCCTTCATAATAGCCCTTTCCCTATTATTTTGCGGCACGATTAATGCCCAAAATGCCCATTTCTGGGATGGCATCGAAGCCTTCGACGGACCGACGGACGAAAACCCTGTTTTGGCCGCACAAATCGACTTCTATTTCGACAAGATGGTGGCTCCCCTACCCGATTCCATCACTCCTGAAATCGACCGGTTAGTCGAAAGGACGAGTTTCAACCCCGACCTCCGCGACTTCATCCTGTGGCACCTGCTTGAAAAATACCGCCATCCCGAATACATGAGCCAAGACCAAGTGTTCGTCTTCCTCTACGACCAATATTTCTCCAAGCTGGAAATCAATGACTTGAACGAGATCAACCGACCGTTGATAAAACAAAAAGCCGACCGTTTGCGCCGTTTGGCCTTGTTCAATCCGGCTCCCGAAATCAAAATCGGCGACTCCATCGACCTTCAAGCCATCGAGAGCGACTACACCGTGCTGTTTTTCTACGACCACGACTGCGACCTCTGCCAACAGGAAATGCAGGACTTGGACTCGGTGTGCGCTGTCCGTCCCCGAATTACCGTACTGGCCATCGACATGAATACCGACGACGTTCGTTTCGACGTTCTGTACGATATTTATGACATCGAAACCACGCCGCTTATCTACGTCCTTGACCGCGACAAGCGCATCATTGCCAAAAAGATACGGGCTCGACAGATTGAGTTGGTAGTTGATAGTTTTTAGTTTGAAGTTAGCCGTTAGCTGAACAACTGAAAACTCCAAACTATAATTCCTGGACTGCTTCGAGCCTCGCAGTGACGCAAAGCGACAACCGCCCCCCCCTAAAGCAAACCGTTCTTGATGGCAAAACGCAACAGCTCCACCGTCGAGGTGGTTCCCGTCTTCAGGAAGATGTTTTCCCTATGGCGATAGACGGTTTTCGGGCTGATGAACAACGCATCGGCAATCTCTTTGGCATCCTTGCCTTGCGCAAAAAGATGGATGATCTCCACCTCACGTTGGGTAAGACCAGTCTCCGCCACCCAGTCGGTTGGAGAAGGCGTTCCGGAAGCGCTGACACGTTCCCCTTTCATGATGGCCGTGATGAGCTGCACCAACTCGGCGGACTGCACGTTTTTGCTGATGACACCCGCCACACCTTGGGTTCCCGCCAATTTCCTGACGTTAGGATGGTCGACGTCGCCGGTCACGATGAGCGCCTTGGCGCGTGGCGAAAACGATTTCAGGCTGTCCATCACATTGCTGGCGTTGCCGTCGGGCAAAAAGTAGTCGAGGATGGCCACGTCGATGCCATCGGGATGCGACTGGATGTAGTCGACGGCCTGGCGCACGTCGCGCACCTGCGCCACCACGTCGAAATCGGCTTCGGCGAAGCTCAACGCCAAATGCAGCCCCTCACGGAATATCGGATGGTCTTCAACGAGTAGTATTCTGGTTTTTCTTTCCATTGGTAGTTCTTTTTTTTTGACGCGGGACTGCGGGACGCGAGACTGTGTCCTTTATCATGTCATAGCCTTGATGCTGAAGCGGACGGTGGTGCCGATGCTTTCGGTGCTTTCAATTGTTATCTTTGCGCCGTTGCGGTCCAAGAGTCGGGCGCACAGCACCAGCCCGATGCCAGTGCCCGACTCGTCGTTGGTGCCCTTTGTGGGGTTCACGATCTCTTTCAGCACCACAGCCTTCCTCTCTTGGCTCATGCCCATGCCGTGGTCCTCCACCTCAATCCAAAACCGCTCCGATTCCTCGACAACCCTGATGTTCACCTGGCTCCGAGGCCATGAAAACTTGACCGCGTTGCCAAGCACATTCTGGAGCACAAGTCGCACTATGTTCTTGTTGTCCATGGCAATCAAGCCTTCGCCAATGTCGACGGCCACCTCGATTTCCTTCCGGCGGATTTCGGTTTCCTGAGCCTTAACACATTCGTTCACCAAGGCCAGCATGTCAAACGCCTCGCGGTTGGTCTCGCCGCTGCCCAATTCCAGCTTCATCCACTCAAACAGGTTGAGCATCTTCTCGTACAAGCCATCCGACGAAGTTTTCAGCATACGGACTTTCTCTTTCATCTGCTCCATCGGCATCTTTTCGAGGCTCTTGTCCATCACGTCGAGCATCAGGTTCTGCGAGCTGACCGCCGTCTTGAAGTCGTGCGAAACGGCCGAGAGCAACTGGTCCTTCGACTTGTTGAGATGGGCCAAGGCAGCATTCTGACGCTTGCGCCTGAAGCCCACATAGAAGCCGATGACCATCAACACCAGGAGCAAGATGGCCAATACCAGCAACACAACGACTTGCATCCGACTGATTTTGTTTTTCTCCTCTTGCAACGCGATTTGGTGCTCCTTCTCGCTGAGGTCGTAACGTGCCTGGTAGTCGCGCAAGAGCTGTTGTTGCTCGGCATTGAAGATAGAGTCCTTGATGGCTGTGCTACGCTCGAAATAGTCGAGGGCGAGGCTGCGGTCGAAGTGTTTCGCTGATTCGTAGCCTCCGCTGAGCGCCGTCATCAGCAGTTCGTCGAAACTGTTCTCTTCGGCGATGGCCACAGCGGTGCGGTAATGCCGTTCAGCCGTCGCGTAGTTCTCAAGCTGGGACTCAAATCCTCCCATGATGGCGTGTATCTCGGCTTGCAGGAAGGCGTCGTCTTGGGTTTCAGCCATTTCCAAGGCTTGGCGGGCAAGGGCGATGCCCTCGTCGGTACGACCAGCGGCGAAGTAGGCCTGTGCGAGCGTAAAGGTCTTGTTGACGCGCTTGAAAGGCTTGTCGCCGTACTTTTCCGAAAGGGCATTGGCTTGTTCGGCCATCACCACCGCCGAATCGATCTGCGTCATCTTCTCGATGCCCTCCGACTGCGCCGCCCGTTTGAGGTTCACGCCGGCGAGGTTTTGCAGGTAGACCGAGAGGTCGAGGAAGTCGATGGTGTCGGTGGGCGTGCCGAGCATCTCGATGCACTTGCGATAGAGCATCTCGGCCTCGTCATATTCGCCCAAGGTGGTGTGGATTTCGGCGATGTTGTTGCGCGTGTAGCGGATATTCTTGTCGTAAAACGCCGCCGCGTCTTCACGGCTTCCCTCGTCCTCACTGGCCTTCAGCAGCTCCATGGTCTCGGCGCAACACTCGTAGCACTCGATGGCTTCCTTGAACTGTCCGAGGCGTTGGTAGGCGTTGCCCATGACGTTGTAGCATCCGGCCACGTCGAATAGGTCGTTGTTGGCCTCAAACACCTCAAGGGCTTCGCGGCCACACTCCACCACTTCCGAGAACTCCGATTGGTAATAGTGGGCATAGATGCGCTTCTTGAGCTGGTCAAGGCTGTCGGCGTCTTGGGCGAAACAGCCTATCGACAAGAAAAGGCACAAACAGATGACACACAGTCTTTTCATCAATTGTTCATTTCTTTATGATGATGCAAAGATAGTCTTTTATAGGCAACCTGTGGCCAAAACATCATTGTGCGACATGGATATACACGTAGCCTTGACCATGTGTAAGCTCAGTGATGGTGCCTTGCCACGTCCAACCTGGGTAAACAAAGATGGCGAAACCTCCGTCTTGCGAAATAATCTTGTCGCCAGCATTAGGAAAGATATTGACGCTAACAAGAGCCTGGGTTATGCTGGAAGAGGTCTCTCCAGTGTAGCCAATCCAATAGACACCTGGTTCACTGATATTGCTGGCAGGAGCCAAGACGCCATTCACGACACTCTCGACATCGGCATTGGTTTGAAGCTTGTACATCTTTCCTGGCATCAAGTCGTCATCAGCGGCAACATCACCCTCTTTTGCTTTGAGTTCAAGAAGTGTCGAGCCAAGGACCGTACGGAGCTGGGCTGCTGAAATCTTCGCCATGGGAGCCCACCAGTTCCAGCCTTGCACCAATGAGATCGCTTGGACGAACAAATCTGCATCTTGATTCTCTGTCAGCTGATGTTCGGGCACATGAGGTGTCAACGCTGCACTGCGAAGACCGCCAGCATCCTTTGCTTCGAAAGCCAGATGGTCGACTTGGCTACCATCGGTGGCAAACACCAACTTGAAGCGGTTCTCGCCGTCTGTGGTCTTGGCAGTGAAGGTATAAGAAGGAGATTTCTTCCCTTCGGTCGAAATGACATCCTGGGACAGCAAATCCACATCGTTACCAATCAGATTGTCGATGAGGTGCAAGTAGCTAAATTCAACTTCTTCGCTCGTAAAGCTCAGCGTATAGGTGCCGTCCTCCTCGGCCTTGAAGTTGACAGGGAATTCGCCCACCTGGCCTTCGGCCTGCGCCACAGCGAGGTCCTTGCCTTCGACGGGGATGTAGACCTTTGAGCTGCCTTCGCGGAAGCTTAACTTGCCCATCGTTTCTCCATCGTCGAAACGGATGATGGCGTTGTCGATAGTGGCGGTCGTTGAGCCCTGAGCCAAACTGATGTTGATGTTGCTGCTACGCGTGGGTTGCGTTCTGGTGAACCATGGTTGATAACTAGTAGTTGAAGCTGGCTTTTCATAAAACACGCCTTCCATTGGGGCAATAGTCGTACCGATGGCAGCCTCGAAGCCGTTTCCATCGGCATTCATCTTGTAGAAAGGCAGAGCACTGCCGTTAGTGCGGGCATTGGTCAAGTAGACATTGCATGCAAACGAGTTGCCAATAAGATTCCATGCCGTAAACATGGCGCCTGAAGTAGGAACTGTGTATTCCATATTATTTATCGGGTAGGCATCAGCATTGCCGCGAGTATTAGCCAGGAAGGTCAATTCCCTGTCTTCTTGGCTGGCATAAAGATAACCATTGCCCTCATCCATCGGTAGACCTGAAGTGTTGCTGGCACCATAGTTGATCCATTCTTTTCCTTCGTTGTCGCCCAAACGACTCCAAGCATAAAAGTCATAGACTCCAGTTCTGATATTTGATTCATCGTTGGGTTCAACGGATACAGTGTATTGGATAGGTTGAGCCAATAAGATATATCCGTTGTTTGTGCCTTGATTCTCTTGGCCGTAACCTCCGACATGCTTCTTCACTGTAGCGAGGAGGTAGTTTGTGTGATACAACTGACCGCCATCTTCAATGGTGATGCCATGCTCCCAAGTTTCTTCAATTTGGTTGGCAGTAGCCAAATAACCGTTCGGAATGGTGACATCGGCGCGCAGTTCCACATCTTGATCGATGGTGGGAGCGCCCACAGGGAGCCAGTTGTTAGGCTCGTTCCAGTAGCCTTCATTGACAAAGATCTTATGGTTGAGAGACAAGGTAGTGAAAGAGACCACCTCACTCTCTTCGCCGCAAGCAGCTTGCACTTTCACTTCATACTCAGTTCCTGCGGTGAGGTTAGTAAGGTCATAAGTAGTTGCAGCAATGTTCTCTAGGGTTTGCCATGGAGAGGCTGGAACCATGACATTGATAGCCATGTTGTCAATGTGCATATCGTTGTCGCCGTTATTCTCTGTTGACTCGCCGTAAAAAGCGATTTTCACGGTCTTCCCAACGTAAGCGGAAAGGTCAATATCGGATATGGTTTGACGTGTGTTAGTGATATCATTGAAAACATAATCAGAGCCAGAGTTATTCCACTCACGCAGAATGGTCCATTGGTCATCTGAGAAAATCAAGACAACAAATCTGTCATCCGTTCGATCACCTGTGGGAGCAGATGAGCTATTGTAACTCGTCTGTGCAAGGTCAAAACAAAGAGAGCAACTGGTGCTGAAAGTGAACTCAGGAGTTACAAGCCATTTATTAGTAGTTGAATAGATATTACAACAAGCACTATAAGCTCCAAATATAGTAGTATTGGCCATTCTCCAATTAGTGTAGTTAGTTGCATTGTTTTCAACGAGCTGGGCGGTACCATTCATTACATCGCTCAACGCACCAGTATATGTCGACCAACCGGATGGGATACTGCTTGAGCTAAAATCCTCTTCAAGAAGGATTGCAGGCCGCTCTGCCTCTCTATAGCTCATGGTGTAATTCTCGCTCTCGCTCGTCCAAGTGACAGTGGCGCTGGTATGCAAAATGTCACTCACCTCAACATCGGTGGGTGCAAAGCAAGGCGTCGTGCTGAAGAACACTGGGCTTGCTGCCATGGAACAGTCGCTATACACATACAATTCATAATCGGTGTCCTCCACAAGGCCGGTGAGCGTATGGTTCGTGTCTGTAATGTTATCCACAGTTTGCATTTCGCCGGCGGCCTGTGCCACAGGTGAAATGGTGATGTCGTCGATATAGACACCCGCATCGGAATTTAAACCTGGGCCGTAATAGTCGAACTCAATCCCCACAACATCGTCTGGCAGGTCCATCGTAAACAACTGCCAATCTTCGGTGGGATTAAGGGGCCACCATTGTTGGCCATAATACTCACTATAAAAACTAAAGATCAAAAATACATCGGATGATGCTGCATTCCTTTTATAATAGAACCTCAATACGCTTGGTTCTGTGATTTGAGACATTCCAAACAGCAGCGCTTCTCTGGCATTTCCCTCTTCAATGAAGCCCGTCAACTTGAAGCTATGATCGCCACTGTGTGCTGCTTCCGTGCAAATCCCTGCGTAAGTTGGATATCCCATTGATTCGTTACCAATAAACCAATCGCCCATGCCGTCCTCGAAGCCTTGGGTGTGAATAGGATTGTCACCGGCTATAGCCATCGTACGGTAGCTCAGCGTATAGCTTGCTGCCTCACTGCTTCCCGTCCAGCTGACGTCGACGCTGGTGGCATCGATGGGGGTTACGGTTATGTCGGTGGGTGCAGGGCAGAAATTCGTGCGGACATCCATAGTGGCCACCAAACTCTGGTCGTAGGGATTGGAGTTCACCACGTTGCATTCGGCAGTCACCCGAATGGTGTAGGACGTATTGCTGGTAAGGTCCTCAAGAGTATAAGGAGGACGAACGGTTCCCGGCGTACTCATACTTTCTTGAGTGGTTTGGTTGAGATAGTAGATGTAGAATTCCGCATCGTCTTGTCCGTCCCAGTCCAAGGTAATGGAATTTGAACCCGTCTCGGTGACTTGAAGGTTGGTGACAGCCTCGCAGCCGAGTTCCTTCACGGTCACGTCGTCGATGACGATGGCGAAATTTTGGTTAAGGTAGGAAGTCTTGAATACGATATAGCCATCAGTGGGTGCGTTGTTGAAGAAAGCCGTGTATTTCGCAGGCGTATCGGTCATGTAGAAAGTCTTCGCGTGGCCATACGATTCGGGATCGTTCAAATCGGTCACATATCCCACTTGGATAAAGGCAGGATCATTGCCATAGGTCTGTTTGCCATAGAATTCCACTCTCAGCGTGTTGAGGTCGGCATCGATGGCCGGCATGACTGCTATTAGGGTGGCATCGTCTGGGGATGCATGATAGAATTCCAAATATTGAGTTCCTGAAAAATGATAAATATTATGGACCAACGGCTTGGTTGGACTCGAGCCCATGCGCGTCCAGCACTGAGGCAATTGACCTGGGGTAGCATCTTCAAAGTCCCATGTGGAAAGCACGGGATAGGTGCAACCCTGCGTGGCGAACGAGACCGCTTGGCTCCACTCGTCGGAGCAGTCGCTCTTCACCTGAAAATCATACTCCGTGTCCATCGTAAGATTGCTGAGCATAAAGGTGGTAGCAGCAATGTTGTTGACGGATTGCCACTCGCCCGCAGGCGCAATGGTGATGTCGTCGAGGTAAATAAAATATGTATGTTCTCCATAATAGGAGAAGAACACTTTTTTCGCATCGGATGGGAGATCCAATATGTAGCACTGCCAATCTTCGGTGGGATGAATTTCCGGGCTGGTAAATGTCGTTTCTTGCGGATTGTCTAAGTCTGTTATATATCCCACATATAATGATTCGTAGTAAAGGTTAGAATACTTTTTGTGGTAAAACCGAAGGACACTCGGCCCGCTCAGTTCAAACTCGGGCGAGGTCAGGTATTGCCAATAAGAAGCGTTAGTTTCACCCTGATCCACAAAGTTTTGGAACGACGAGAACCTGAAGCCATTATCGCCCGAATGTGCCGCGGAAGGGAAAATGCCAGCAGGCTCATTCGAACTGGTACTTCCTATATCATTTGCCTGGTTGCCACTATAGAAAGTCCAATCGCCAAGGCCATTCTCGAAGCCTTCTGAGAAAGAAGGCGTCGCAGCAATGGCCTCTCTGTATCTCACCGTGTAGCTTTGTGCAGCAGGCGAGCCTACCCAGTCGGCGGTGGCCGTTGTGGTGGTGATGCTGCTCACGGTCACGTTGGTGGGCGCGCCACAGTTCAGCTCAACGGTGATGTCGTCGATACAGACCCAACGGTGATAATCATGACTTGCTTGGGGTTGATCGCTTATAGTCGAGGCGGCATCTATCATAATGGCAATGTATGTGCCATTGCCTGTGTAATTGTCGAAGCTGATGGTATATTGTTCATACGTTGTGCTTTGAGGTGTGATCGGGTCTCCTATTTGCACAAAGGTGCTGGCATCGGTCGGGTCGGTCATGACTCCTACTTTGAAGGTAGCATCGTAGGTAACAGTGGCACTGTTATCCATACTCCTGGCTCTTGCCCAGAGGGTCATTTTCAGCCTGCTCACATCTTGAATTTCAGGTAGTATGGCATATTGCGGCTGTGGGTCATTCACAAAGATTGTGCTTTCATTGCAGTAGGAATAGGAATAAAGCGATAATGCGTTCGCGGATGAATTATGAGAAGAACCACTTTCCATTTGTGGGTAGGTGTGACTGCCAGTGCTAGTATTAATGTAGCTCCAACAGATAGGCAGGTCGTTGGCCGAATAATACGGGTAGCTGTCGAAGTCCTCAACATAAGGAAGACTGGCTGTGGGGATTATTGCGCAATTCGACACGATGCTCACATTATCGATGGCCGCAGGAGGATTTGTGCCCACACTGCCGTCGTTGGCCCACATGAAGACGAGCATATAATTGCCTGCTTCAACGTTAACTGTGCTGCTCTGACTTTGCCATGCGTCCGACAAGTTCAGTTTACCACCGCCATCCAAAGGCACCCATCCTTCGGGAGTCGTATTAATGTAAGAGGATATACCACTCGCCCCATTGCCATTGGGAAGCTGTCCTGCGATCAGTTGGGTGCTTCCAGGAGCAAGCCAAGCCCTGAGGTAGTCATAATTGCTTTCCCCATAAGCCTTCCAGTCGTATTCAATAGTGTATTCGCCAGTTCCAAATGCGAGGTGCCTAGTGGCATACACAATGCTATACAAAGAATTGGTATAGGCATTGGATCCTCCGCCATCGTTGGAGATATAAAGGGCATGGGTGCCGCCGTTGTTGATGGCCGTGCCCCAAGCCCATTGGTTGGGTTGAGAGCCGTCCATCAGATTCCATTCGCAAGAGGAACCTTCGAAATCGTCGGAGAAAAGAACATTCTGTGTCTGTGCCATTGCTGCCCAAGGCAAGAATAAAGCCAGAAGCAATGTTAATAGTAAATGTTTGCGTTTCATAAAGTCATTTATTTAATTCGTTATTAATACACAATTCCACGCAGCAAAAATATAGCGAAAAAAACGGATGGCTATGGGAAAAATTCCCATTTTGCATGAGACAACAAAAGAAAAACCATGAATTTTCGGAACGCAATTCCGAGTTTTAAGCCATTTTCACCATTCCAAGGTTACTTGGACGCCTTCGGGGTGGTTTTCAAACTCCAAGAGGAGCGTGTGGCTGGCCTCGTCCCATGACGAACGGCTTTCCACGCCGACTTCCACCTTTTTCGGCTCACTCGGCAACAAAATGCGCATCACATTGTCGGTATCAATGGGCGACTTGGCCGTGAAACTGAAACTATTGAGTGTCGTCTATGCCATCAATCACCTTTTTCATCTCATCGGTGTGCGCACATGCTTCCTCAAACAGCCGCCACTGCGCCCGCGTCCGCACGAGGTTGTGCGTCGGGTACTTTATTTTATAATAGGTGTTGCCGTTGATGTAGTCGGTCAGAAAACGCACGGCCTGCATGTAGGGGAACAGCGTGGCGGCATAAGGCAACAGCTCCTTTTCAAGCGGCGTGAGGAACGACTTTGTGCCTTCCAGATAGCCTTTCGTGAACGCCTCGAAGATCGCCATGTTGAAATGGATGTTGTCCAAGTCGGGGTCGTCCTCGGCACCCGTGTTGGCCGCCGAACGCAGAAAGTCGCCAAAGTCGGAGAAGACGAAACTCGGCATCACAGTATCCAAGTCGATGACGCAGAGCACGTTGCCATCCTTATCGAAGAGCATATTGTTCACCTTGGTGTCGCAATGGCATATACGCTTCGGCAGCTTGCCCTGGCTGTAGAGTATCTCGCCAAGACACATCCACTCCGATGCCTCGCGCACCTTGGCCACCAACTTCTGCACCTCCACCTCGCGCATCTGCCCGATGGGGTCGGCAGCCACAGCGTCCTCCAGCTGCTTCAGGCGGAACTCGATATTGTGGAAATCGGGAATGATCTCCCCTATCGGTGCTTCCAAGTCTGTCAGTAGCGACTCGAAATCACCGAACGAACGGCCAGCATAATAGGCATACTCTGGCGTCACGGCTTCGTAGGTATAGCTGTCGGCAATGAAGTCCATCATGCGCCAATACTTGCCGTCTTCAACGACGTAAGTCTTGCCTGTGTCGGCCTTCAAGAAATGCAACACACGACGATCAATATCCTTAACGCCTTGGTTTTCATATTTCTGACGGATATGATTCGTCACCGCTTCAATGTTGTTTTGCAGCATTTCCACGTCGGTGAACACAGCATTGTTGATGCGCTGCAGCACAAATTTCGGCTGGCCACCCATTATGATTTTATAGGTGTCGTTGATGAGTCCGTTGCCCAACGGCTGGATGGTTTCGATGGCTTTTGGGTCAACGAAATGGCCCGCGATGGTGAAAAGTGCGTTCATGATGATAAATTTTTGGCGAAGATAGGGATTTTTATCATTCTAATTCATATTTTTGCACAAATTTCAAATTTATCTACCTGGACTGCATGACGCAAAGCGACCACAAAGCCCCGTAGGGGCGACAGACCAGTAAACAGGCGACGTAATTCCCTGAGCTAACAAGCAAATAACAAGCCTATGAAACGCCAACTCACCTCTCTCCTCCTCGGCCTGCTGTTCCTCGGCATGGCTACGGCATGCACAGAAAAGCAAGCCGCTGAAACTGAAGTCCGCAAGGGCAACTACCGCATCGTCGACAACACCATCGTCTTCGACGAGCCGCAACGCATCGAAGGACAGAAAAGCGTCCTCCAATTCACCGTCGACCCCATCGAGAACGTCCGCATCGGATTCATCGGCCTCGGCATGCGCGGTCCCGATGCCGTCGACCGCATGACCTATATCGATGGCGTGACCGTCAATGCCTTGTGCGACATCGAGCCCGACCGTGTGGAGGCCGTGCAGACCAACATCTTGGAGAAGAAAGGCCTGCCCCGCGCCGCTGCCTATACGGGTCGTGAAGGTTGGAAAGAACTCTGCCAACGCGACGACATCGACCTCGTCTATATCTGCACCGACTGGAAAATGCACGTCCCGATGGCCGTCTACGCCATGCAGCAGGGCAAGCATGTGGCCGTCGAAGTGCCTGCCGCTACCTCTATCGAGGAATGTTGGCAACTCGTCGACGTGGCCGAACAAACCCAACGCCACTGCATGATGCTCGAAAACTGCTGCTACGACTTCTTTGAACTCACCGCACTCAACATGGCACAACAGGGCATGTTCGGCGAACTTATCCACGGCGAAGGTGCCTACATCCACAACCTCGAGCCATATTGGCACGAATATTACGAGAACTGGCGCCTTGAGTTCAACCAAAGCCACGCTGGCGATGTCTATCCCACCCACGGCCTCGGACCGCTCTGCCAAGCCTTCAACATCCATCGCGGCGACCGCATGAAGACCCTCGTGGCCATGGGCACGCCTTCCTATAATGGCAAGAAAATCGCCAAGGAGATGATGGGGGTCGACGATTTCGCCAACGGCGACATGACCACCACAATGATCCAAACCGAGAAAGGCAAGACCCTGCTCATCGAGCATGACGTCTACACCTATCGTCCTTACAACCGACTCTATCAGCTCACTGGAACAGAAGGCTTTGCCAACAAATACCCCATTGAGGGCTTCACCCTGCTTGAAGACAAGTTACCCGAAGGTTTCTTGACCGAAGGTCAGCATCTCAATCCTCACGGCTTTGTGCCTGCCGAGGTGCGCGACAAGATCATGAAGGAATACCTCCACCCCATCGCCGTCGAAATTGAAGAAAAGGCCAAGGAAGTAGGCGGTCACGGCGGCATGGACTTCGTCATGGACTACCGCCTCATCTACTGCCTGCAACACGGTCTGCCCCTCGACCAAGACGTTTACGACGCCGCCGAATGGTCATGCCTCGGCGAGCTCACGGCCGCCTCTATCGCCAACGGCGGCATGCCCGTCCAGATGCCTGACTTCACACGCGGCGACTGGAACAAGGTGCAAGGATATAAGCACGCAAAGTAAAAGAATCACTTCGCTGTTACTGACCTAAAGAAGATTTCGGCATCTTTCCACACGGTATAGTCACGGGCATAAAGCAGATTCATCTGATTAAGGACATCGGTTTCGATGTCCTTTTCCATATAGGAAGCGGGGGTGTATATGCCCTTGCGGATCTTGGGCAGTTTTTGCGCCTCGTCGGCGGGTGTGCAATACCCCACCCAAGTGCGTTTTCCTACCAACACCAATAAGGCATTCTTCAGGAAACGCCAAGGCTTCTTCACCACCAAGGCCAGTGGCAGCCAAAAGATAATACTGAACAGGCTCATCACCAAGTCGAAAAGGCGTTTGTTGCGACGATTTGACTTGGTGTCGATGGCCTTGATATCGACGGTGTAAAGATCACCTCGCGTGTTGATGCTGTTGCTACCAATGATGGAGAGGCTGTCCTCGGGCGCTATCTTGTAGTCGACATTGGTGGCGTGCCAGTCCACCATCTTGTCGATGATGACCTGATGCGGCACATCTTTTGAGCAGAAGATAACCTCCGTAATCTTGTAGATCTCAATGATATCAGGTACTTGCGAAAGGTTGCCTATGAAACCCTCGGGGGCCTCGCCTTGCGTCTCCGAGCTCACCAAACCGATGAAGTCGGGCTTGATGGAAGTGCTTTCCAAGATGGTGTTCACCCGTTGCGTCTCTTCGGGACTACCGATGACCAAAAAGCGTTTCTTCTCCGTACGCTTCGACTGGAAGTTCTCGTTGCCCAACAAGATGCCGATGAACCTCGTCAGGCTCATCTCCATGGCAAGCCATATCATGCCAAAGAGAATCAACGCCCTTGAGAAACGCAGACTCTCGGGAAGCAAGGCATAGAGCACCAAAATCACAGCGCTGCCGAACGCCACACCAAGTATGGCTTTAGCAATGCTGTAGGGTTTGTCATACCCCCCTGTGAAATAAGTCGACACCAGCCATATCAAGATATAGATCGGCAAGACAACGGCAAACAACATGAGCGGATAGGTACCTGCTCCGCCGTAAATCGTGCCATGACCCCAGAAATAACTGATGGCCGCCAGTCCGCCATAACCCAACACTGCATCGAGGAAAGGGATGGCCGCCTTGTGGAAGAACTGCGAAACCAAAGCAAAGAACGCCTTGATGTAGATGGCCATATTAATAAGGAAAGAGAACGACTTGGCCCAAGAGTTACCAAAGTGTTTCTTGGCGAAAATCTCCATGGCGCGATAGAATACAAAGACATAGTTGACACTCGTTTTTTTTGTGCTCTCGCCCTTGTAGTGGATGATGCGTGTCTCGGGGAAGTAATAGTTTTTATAACCACCCTGAGTGATACGATAAGACAGGTCGATGTCCTCGCCATACATGAAGAAAGTCTCATCCAAAAGACCCACTTTGTCGAGGGTCTCCTTGCGCATCAGCATAAAAGCACCCGCAAGGATTTCCACCTCGTTGGTCTCGTCGTTGGAGAGATGCCCCATATAATAGTGCGCAAAACGCTTACTATGGGGAAAAAGTTTGGCCAGACCAAACATTTTATAGAACGCGGTTGCCGCCGTTGGCAGGCCTCGCTTCGATTCAGGCAGAAACTGCCCCTTGCCATCTACCATCTTCACCCCTAATCCACCCGCATCGGGATGGCTATCCATGAAGGCGATGCATTTTGTGAATGTATCGTCCTCCACCACCGTGTCGGGATTGAGGAGAAGTACGTATTCGCCCGACGAGACGCGGATGGCTTGGTTGTTGGCCTTCGCAAAACCCACATTCTCCTTGTTGGCGATGACCTTCACCTCAGGGAATTTCTGCGTCAACATCTTCAGCGAACCGTCGACCGAATTGTTGTCGACCACAAACACTTCGCCCTCAATGCCTTGCATGGCACGACGCACCGAATAGAGGCATTGTTCGAGAAAGTACTCGACGTTATAGTTGACGATGACGACGGACAGTTTCATATGCTTATTCGGGCTTCGTATCGAGATTGACCTTTACGGCCTTGATTTTGGGTCCTTCACCTTCTGGCAGACCATCGCCGATATTCTCCAATCCACAGGCATTCAATATCTTGCCTTTGATAGCCGTATTCTGCATCCAACCCGTGAACTGCTCGGCACCTGGACCATAGGCATAGACCATCACGGGCAGGCAGGTATGACTGCTGGTTGAATAATTGAACACAACGTTGGTGTACTTGCCTTGCGGATCGGGCATGGTCAGGCCACCCGTCTCGTGGTCGGCAGTGACCACAACCAAGGTGTTGCCATGCTCCTCGGCATAGTCCAAAGCGACCTGGATGGCATAGCTGAAGTCGACCAGCTCATCGACCATATAAGCGGAGTCGTTGGCATGACAGGCAAAGTCGATTTGCGAGCCTTCCACCATGAGGAAGAAACCGTTTTCAGCGCCGTCAAGGGTCTTCAAAGCAGTCTTTACGGCACGTGGCAGGAAGTCGCCACGCTCAGCCGCAGGGGGCATGTGTCCGTCGTTGGCCAACACAGCATATTTCTTGCAGGTCACGTCAATATTATCTAAGGTGTCATACACTTTCCAGCCCAACTCGTTCTCCATGCGTTGAATCAAATCGACGCTGTCCTTGCGTTGGTTGAAGTGCTTGCGACCGCCGCCGATGGCCAGGTTGATGTTGTCGGCCTCAGCCAACTGCATGGCGATGTCTTCATACTGACGACGATGCGGCACTTTGGCATAGAAACAGGCGGGCGTGGCGTGGGTGATATAACTCGTCACGACGAGACCCGTCTCCTTGCCTTGCTCATGGAAAACCTCAAGCAGGGTCTTGACGGGAATAGTATCGGGGTTCATGCCCACCATGGCATTCTTGGTCTTGTGGTCGCTGCACAAGGCCGTGCCTCCCGCTGCCGAGTCTGTGATGTCATTGCTCGACGAGTGCGTGTCGACGACACCAATGTAAGGGAACTTGGGAAACACCATTTCCTGTCGCGTGGCCAACATGCCGGCATAGACCTGTGGCAAAGCGGTGCCATCACCAATAAAATAGATGACGTTCATTGCCTTCGCGGGCTCTTGTGGCGTTTCTTTTTTGTTGTCACACGAGGACAACATAGCCATTGCCATTAGAGCGATTAAAAATAGTTTAGGTGTTTTTCTCATATTTGTATAAAACTTTATTGTTTGCGCGAAACAACTTTTTTCACGGCCTCCACGATGTCGGGCGTGTCGAGGTGGAAGTAGGTCAGCAGCTCGTCGGGCGTGCCGCTTTGACCAAATACGTCGTTGACGGCCACCATCTCCATCGGGCAAGGGTCGTTCAAGGCCAAGACCTGCGCAATGCTGTCGCCCAAGCCGCCGTTACGCTGATGTTCCTCGGCGGTGACCACGCAACGGGTCTTCTTCACCGACTTCAGCACAGCCTCTACATCCAACGGTTTGATGGTATGGATGTTGATCAGCTCGGCATTGATGCCCATCTCTTTCAGAATTGGCAACGCCTGCACAGCCTTCCAAACAAGGTGACCACAAGCGAAGATGGTTACATCGCTGCCTTCTTGCAGCATCTGGGCCTTGCCGATGACGAATTTCTCGTCAGCAGGAGTGAAGTTCGGCACTTTCGGGCGACCGAAGCGCAGGTAAACCGGACCATCATACTCGGCAGCGGCTATGGTAGCAGCCTTGGTCTGGTTGAAGTCGCAAGGCACGATGACGGTCATGTTGGGCAACACCTTCATCAAAGCAATGTCCTCGAGGATCTGGTGCGTGGCACCGTCTTCGCCGAGGGTCACGCCCGCATGAGATGCAGCAATTTTCACGTTCTTGTTGGAATAAGCCACACATTGGCGGATTTGGTCGTATACACGTCCCGTCGAGAAGGCTGCGAAGGTACCTGTGAACGGCACGAAACCGCTCAGCGCCATGCCAGCTGCCATATCAATCATGTTGGCTTCGGCGATACCCGTCTGGAAGAAACGCTCGGGAAACTCCTTGGCGAAGTCACCCATTTTGACTGAAGGTGTGAGGTCGGCACAAAAAGCCACCACCTTGGGGTTACGGCGACCTGCTTCAAGCAAGCCTTCACCGAATCCCGATCTTGTATCTTTTTGGTTTTGAATTGTAAAGTCCATATAATCAAGAATTTAAAATTTGATATTTAAAATTCTAATAATCACCTAAGGTTTCCTCTAATTGCGAAAGTGCACTGGCGGCTTGCTCGTCGTTGGGGGCTGAGCCATGCCACTTGTGGTTGTTCTCCATGAAATCGACGCCCTTGCCCATAACAGTATGTGCCAGAATGAGTTGAGGTTTTCCCTGGAAAGCATTCTCGCGGGCGAACTTCAGCGTGTTGACCACTGCCTGCATATTGTTGCCACTCACCTCGAGGACGTTCCATCCGAAAGCCTCGTACTTGGCACGGAGGTCGCCGAGGTTCATCACATCGTCGGTCGAGCCGTCGATCTGTTTCTTGTTGTAGTCGATGATGGCCACCAGGTTGTCGACGCCTTTGGCGGGAGCATACATCGCACCTTCCCAGATTTGGCCTTCCTCCTGCTCGCCGTCGCCCATGAGGACGAAGACGAGGTGCTTGTCGCCATTCAGTTTCTTGGCCTGTGCGGCACCACAAGCCACCGAGAGCCCTTGTCCCAATGAGCCTGAGGCAATGCGGATGCCCGGCAGGCCTTCCATCGGGGTGGGATGGCCTTGCAGGCGTGTACCAAGGCGGCGGAATGTAGCCAATTCGCTCACAGGAAAATAGCCACGTCGCGCCATGATGCTATACAGCATTGGGCTGATGTGGCCGTTGGAGAGGAAAAACATGTCCTCACCATTGCCGTCCATGCGGAAATTAGCGGGGTCGATTTGCATTTGGTCGAAATAAAGGGCCGTAACGATATCTGTCGCGCCCAAAGAACCGCCCGGATGTCCCGACTGGCACCCATGCACCATGCGAATGATATCGCGGCGCACCTGCGAGGCAATTCTTTCCAATTCGTTGATAGTCATAATTTATTTATTTGATATATAATAATTTACAAATCCATTTCAAAGGTTCGAACCGAAAAGCAAATATAGCGTTTTTTTCGATTGTCAAAGGAGAAAGAGCAGAAAAATAAGATTGCATGCCCCAGTTGACCTTCCATTCGGCACTTTTTATTATTTTTGCACCAAATTTTTGAAAAAAGGACCATGTTTGAGGACGAAGATTTTTATCAAGAACACGAGGAAGAGATGGAAAAAGCCATCGAGAAGTATGAGTCGATGCTCAAGGATCACGAATCGGTTTACTTTGACAGCGAGGAGTTTGAATACATCATCGACCACTACACACAGCACAACCAGCTGAAACGCTCGCGGCAGGCTGTGGAGATGGCCATGGAGCAGCATCCAGAAAGCAACATGTTGAAAATCAAAATGGCACGACAGTATCTGCTCGAAAACGATGCCCAGCGTGCCTTCGATATCATGCAACACGTGGAACGCGACGATGACGACGACCCCGACTATTTCCTCACCCTTGGCTCGTGCCTGGCTGTGTTGGGCAAGTCGAAAGAAGCCTTGGAAAACTATTTCAGTGCCCTGCCTTACTTCGACGAAGACGAGAAATTCGACCTTTATAACGCCATCGCCTACGAGTACCAGCACATGCACCAATACGACCGTGCCCTCGAGTTCTACCAAAGAGCCCTCCCCTATGCCGACGACCGCGACACCATCTACCACGAGATCCGTTGCTGCTTCCTCAGCGCTGGCCGGCGAGACGAAGCCCTCGCCTTCTTCCAAGCCATGATCGACAAGGACCCGCACAATAGCAAGGCCTGGACCAACATCGGCGACATCTACCGTATGATGGGACAATACGAGGAAAGCATCGACCCTTACGAGTTTGCCCTTAGCATCGACCCCGAAGACCTCTGGACCAACATGCACCTGGCCGACATCTATTACGACCTAGGCCGCTACAAAGAAGCCATCGACACGCTCGAAGAAGCCCTGCGCAACGGCATCGAGACATCAATGATTCACACCACCATCGGCGACTGCTACTACCGTCTCAACGACCTGCAATCGGCCGAAGAGCATTTTCAAAAAGCATTGGAAATCAATCCAATGATAGGTGCTGGATACGCAGGTCTCGGCTATGTCTTCAGCGACCGAGGCCAAAGCCGAAAAGCCATCAAATATTTCGAGAAAGCCATCGAGTTGGAGCCTTGGGAGACCGACCACCTCTTCTCCATCGCCACCGACTATATGAAACTCAAGGAATACGACAAAGCCATGGAGAGCCTGCGCAAAATACAGGAGATGACCCCCACCGACCCTGATGCTTACTACTACATCGCCGACCTCTACGGCCAACAGGACAAAATCGACGAGGCCATCAACACCATCAAGTTCGGCCTACTACAAACCGACAACGAGGCGTCGCTGCTCTATCTCCTAGCCTACGCCTACTTCGTCAAAGGCAACCACAGCGAAGGCCTCGAAGCCCTGGACCAAGCCCTTGACGCCGACTTCGAGTTGTGGCCCGACTTCATCGAATACGACCGCGAGCTGTTGGCCAACGACACCGAGATTCTCCAACTCATCGAACGGCACAAACAGAACCAACAAACCACCAACACCACCAACGAATAACAACCCATGAAAGACTTCATATACAACTTCCTAAAAGGCATGGGAATGGGTGCCGCCAATGTCATCCCAGGCGTTTCGGGCGGCACAATCGCCTTGATCACCGGCATCTTCGAGCGCCTTATCAACAGCATCAAGTCGTTCAACCTCACGGCATTGAAACTGTTTTTCACCGGTAAGTGGAAGACCTTCGCCCAACATGTCGACCTGAAATTCCTTGTCGCTGTGTTTCTCGGCATCGCCACCGCCATCCTTTCTGTCGCCAAGCTGTTCAAGTTCCTCTTCGAGAACTACCCCGTCTACATCTGGGCGTTTTTCTTCGGCCTCATCATCGCTTCCATCTATTATGTGGGACGCACGGTGAACAAATGGAGCCTCGGCAGCATCCTGTTTTTCGCCATCGGCACAGGCATTGCCTTGCTCATCGCTTTTGGGACACCCGCTCAGGAAAACCACAACTTCCTCTACCTGATTCTCTGCGGCGTGGTAGGCACTTGCAGCATGATACTCCCCGGACTTTCAGGCTCTTACGTCCTGCTCTTGATGGGCAACTACGAATATGTGATGATCGATGCCGTCAACCTGCTGACCACCTCGCCTTGGGAAGGCATCAAGATATTGATTCCCGTGGTGATTGGTGCGGTTATCGGCTTGCTGGCCTTCGCCCACTTGCTCTCGTGGATCTTCAAGAACTTCCACGACCAAACCGTTGCCCTACTGACGGGGTTCATCCTCGGCTCAACGCCCATTATTTGGCCTTGGAAACACGCCATCACTAATGCGCTGAAGGACGGAACGGAGAAAGTGGTCGGCTACCAATGGCAATGGCCCGCCATCAACGCTGAGTTTTTCATCGCATTGGTTATCATGATGTTAGGCGCAGCCATCATCATCGTCACCGAACAGCTTGCCACGAAGAAAGAGAAACCGTCAAAATAAACGCAAATGAAACGCTACGGACTTATCGGACACCCATTGAAGCACTCGCAATCACGCTTCCTCTTCAACGAGAAATTCGAATACGAAGGCTTGGATTGCCTCTATCAGCATTTCGACCTCAAATCGTTGGACGAGCTCAAAGACGTCATGGACAAATATCCCGACCTCTGCGGCTTCAATGTGACGATACCTTATAAAGAAAGCATCATCCCACTGCTCGACGACATCGACCCCGAGGCAAAAGAAATCGGTGCCGTCAACGTGGTGAAAATCACTGATGGCAAGCTGAAAGGCTACAATAGCGACGTTTATGGCTTCGGGCAACTGCTCGACCGTGCCATCAACGGAAAAAGCATCGACCACGCCTTGGTCTTGGGCACGGGCGGTGCCTCCAAAGCGGTGCAATACGTGCTGAAAAAGAACGGGATACCCTACTCCACCGTCAGTCGCAGTGCCGATCGTGGCGACTACACCTACGACGACCTTACCGACGACATCCTCCAGAAAAACCACCTTATCATTAATACCACCCCCGTGGGTATGTTCCCACACGTGGACGAATTCCCAGACCTTCACTACCAAGCCTTAGGCAAGAAGCACATCCTTATCGATTTGATTTACAACCCGAAAGAGACCGCCTTCATGGAGTTGGGCAATACCTGGGGCGCCAAGGTGTATGGCGGCATGCAAATGTTTGAGGAACAGGCGAAGAAAACCTGGGAGATATTTAGTAATTAATCACAAAACATGCAAAACTCACAAAACAATAGTGGAACTTTTGGAAGCCTGCCAACTGGCGGCTTCCCTAACGGCTCGCAAGCGAGCCTGCCGACGAACCGGTTGGTGAGTCGACATACAAACAAGAGGTTTTGATTGTTTTGTCGGTTTTGTGACGAATAAAAAGAAGCATGGCAAGAAACAAAGCAAAACGAGAACCCGAATACATCGAAGACGTCGAAATCGTCGACGCAGGATCCGAAGGCATGTCGGTGGCCAAGCCCGAAGGGCGCGTGGTCTTCATCCCCTTTGGCGTGCCTGGCGACGTGGTCGACATCGAAGTCTACAAGCGCAAAAAGAACTTCTTTGAAGGCAAGATCTTGAACTTCAAGAAAAGGTCAGACAAGCGCGTAGAGCCTGTGTGCCAGCACTTCGGCCTCTGCGGCGGCTGCAAATGGCAACACATGGACTACCAATGGCAGACCTACTACAAACAGAAACAGGTGAAGGATAATTTCGACCGTATCGGCAAGATCGAGTATCCAGAGATACGCCCGATTTTGGGATGCGAGAAGCAGTTTTTCTATCGCAACAAGCTGGAATACACCTTCTCAAACCGCAAATGGCTCACAGATGGTGCCCCTGGCTCGCACGACGAAGAAGCCTGCAAGGGCCTCGGCTTCCACCTGCCCCAGCTCTTCGACCGCGTGGTCGACATCGAGCAATGCCACCTTCAGGCCGACCCGTCAAACGACATCCGTCTGTTTGTCAGGAGGTTCACGCTGGAGCGTCATCTCCCCTACTACAACTTCCGCGCCCATGAGGGACTGCTACGCAACCTCGTCATCCGCTGCAACTCGAAGGGCGAGTTCATGGTCATCCTCGTCATCAGCGAGGAGAACGAGGTGGTGCGCCACGAGCTGATGCCCGCCTTGGAGATGGCCTTCCCGCAAATCGTGTCG
>CAMUYT010000009.1 GCA_947164955.1 uncultured Bacteroidales bacterium
GTGCATCAAAGGCACATCGGGCATCCTGCTGATGACCTTGGACGAGGCCCAGGACCGTCGCGTGACCAACTGCATCCGCTGCGGTCGCTGCGCGATGGCCTGCCCGATGGGCTTGCAGCCGTTCCTGCTCCACAAGATCGCCAAGCACAACGATTTTGACGAGACGGAGAAGAACCACATCATGGACTGCATCGAATGCGGCTCGTGTGAATTCACCTGCCCCGCCAACATCCCGCTGCTCGACTACATACGCTACGGCAAGGCCAAGACCGGTGCGATTATCCGCGCCCGAAACCAAAAATAGTTTGTAGTTTGCAGTTGTTCAGTTATTCAGTTGAAACAAACGACTAACTGAACAACTAAACAACTGATTAACTGAACAACTCGAAAAAACATTTCAACAATGAACAAATACACAATATCCGGTTCGCCGCATGTGCATTCGACGGAAAACACGAGGAAGATCATGTATCGCGTGATTCTCGCATTGGTTCCGGCCCTGCTTGTGGCCATTTACTATTTCGGCTGGTATGCCTTGCGCCTCACCATCGTTTCGGTGGCAGCCTGCATGCTGACCGAATGGCTCATCCAGAAATTCCTCATCAAGGGCCCTTTGACCATCAACGACGGCTCGGCCGCGCTGACGGGTCTGCTCCTTGCCTTCAACGTGCCTGCCAACCTTCCCATCTGGATGGTCATCGTGGGCAGCGTCATCGCCATCGGCGTTGGCAAGATGGCTTTTGGCGGTTTGGGTAAAAACCCCTTCAACCCCGCTCTGGTAGGCCGTGTGTTCATGCTCGTGTCATTCCCGACCGCCATGACCACCTGGCCGCAAGCCCAGCCCATCTTTGAGAAAGGCTTCTTCGCCGATGCCGTCACGGGTCCCACCCCACTCGGCATCTTGAAGGAATCGGGCGTTGGCACGTTGGCCGAAGCCGGCGACATGCAGTTCTTGGACATGGTTCTCGGTAACCGTGGCGGTGCCTTCGGCGAGGTTTGCGCCATCGCCCTGCTGCTCGGTGCGATTTACCTCATCTGCCGCAAGGTCATCGACCTCTGGACACCGCTGAGCATCCTGCTCACCGTGTTTGTGTTCACTGGCATTTGCCACCTCATCAACCCAGCCCAATACATCGCCCCGTGGTATCATTTGGTTTATGGCGGTCTCATCCTCGGTGCCTTCTTCATGGCCACCGACATGGTGACCACACCCATGACCACACAAGGCAAAATCCTATTTGGCTTCGGTGTGGGTGTCATCACGGTGGTGATCCGTCTTTGGGGAGCCTATCCCGAAGGCGTTTCGTTCGCCATCCTGATCATGAACGCCCTCACGCCGCTCATCAACAAGGCCTTCAAGCCGCAAGTTTTCGGAGTCGTCAAAACCGCTAAAAAGTAAGTGTTATGGCAAAGAAAGAATCTTCACTTAAGAATATGCTCATCGCCCTCTTCGTCATCACGGCGATTTCGGGCGGGCTCCTTGGCCTCGTCTACGGCATGACCAAAGACGCTATCGCCGAGGTCGACTTGAAGAAGAACCAAGCCGCCATCGAAGCGGTGCTCCAGACGGGTACGCCCATCGACCGCCTCGAGGAGGCCACCATCGACGAATTGCCCTGCAACTTAGCCTACGACGCACAAGGCAACCTGCTTGGCGCTGCCGTCAAGACCTACTCGAACGCCGGTTTCAACGGCCGCATCGAGCTGATGGTCGGCATCCTGACCGACGGCACCATCAACGCCGTCTCGGTGCTCTCGCAAAGCGAGACCCCAGGCTTGGGCGCCAACATGGTGAACCCGAAATTCAAAGACCAATTCAACGGCAAGAACCCGAACAATGGCTACAAGCTGACCGTCAAGAAAGACGGCGGCGACGTGGACGCCATCACCGCCGCCACCATCACCTCACGCGCCTTCAGTGGTGCCGTGCAGCTGGCCTGCGACGCTTTTGAAGCCCACAAAGCCGAATTCATGAAAGGAGGAAATGCACAATGAGTAACAACTTGAAAACCTTTACCAAGGGCCTCATCAAAGAGAACCCGATCTTAGTGCTACTGTTGGGCTGCTGTCCCACCCTGGCCACCACCACCAGCGCCATCAACGGCATGTCGATGGGCTTGGCCACCACCTTCGTCCTCATCATGTCGAACTTGGTGATCTCCTTGCTCAAGAACTTCATTCCCGACAAGGTGCGCATCCCCTGCTTCATCGTCGTCATCGCTTCATTCGTGACCATCGTGCAGTTGGTAATGCAGGCTTACGTGCCCGACATCTACGAGACCCTTGGACTGTTCATCCCGCTTATTGTGGTGAACTGCATCGTTCTCGGTCGCGCTGAGGCTTTCGCCTCGAAGAACCCCGTGTGGCCTTCGATCCTCGACGGTGCCGGCATGGGCTTGGGCTTCACCCTCGCCTTGACCGTGTTGGGCTGCATCCGCGAGTTCCTCGGCAGTGGCTCGGTGTTTGGCCTCACCATCCTTCCTGAGACGGCCAACATCCTGCTCTTCATCCTGCCTCCAGGCGCTTTCATCTGCCTCGGCTTCCTTATCGCTATTGTCAACCAATTCAAGAAAGAAAATCACTAAGCCATGAAATACCTTATCATCATACTTTCGACCATCTTGGTCAACAACGTGATCTTCAGCCAGTTCTTGGGCATCTGCCCTTTCCTGGGCACTTCCAAGAAGACCTCTACCGCATTGGGCATGGGTGCCGCCGTCATCTTCGTCTTGACGTTGGCCACCCTCGTGACATGGCTCACCAACCGCTACATCCTGATGCCGTTGGGCTTGGACAAGTTCATGCAGACCATCGCCTTCATCCTCATCATCGCCGCCTTGGTGCAGATGGTGGAGATCATCCTGAAGAAAATCAGTCCGTCGTTGTATACCGCTTTGGGCGTGTTCCTGCCGCTGATTACGACCAACTGCGCCGTGTTGGGCGTTTCGCTGACCGTGGTCACGAAGGAGTTCAACTATGGCGGTGTGGCCCACATGCTGAGCCTTGGCGAATCGGTGGTGTATGCCGTCGGCATCGCCTTAGGTTTCGCCATGGCCTTGATCATCTTTGCGGGCATCCGTGAGCATATCGACCTGATGGAGCCACCCAAGGGCATGAAAGGCACGCCTATCGCCCTCATCACCGCTGGCATTTTGGCTATGGCCTTCATGGGCTTTACGGGCGTGGTTTAAGGCCTGCGGACAGCTCGTCCACAGATTGCCAACTTCGCGGACAGTTCGTCCATAGACATGTGCCCAAAACGCAGGGACTCACGTCGCCTGCTTACCAATATGCCGTCCCTACGGGACTTTGTAGGACACGGATTGTACGGATGGACACGGAACATATTTTTCCGTGAAAATCCTGGCAATCCGTGTTACTTTTTTTGCAGCGATAAAGCAATACGTGATGAAGGTCACCATGGCGGACGGCACGACGTTTTCGGACAAGGTGGTGAAGGAATGAACCGCCTTCAACGCCATTTCACAAAGGATTTTTTCGGTTTTAATCGATTATCTAATTGATTATCAAAACAAAGTCGTAACTTTACGGCTTCTTTTTGTTTTGCATCGAATCGTGACATTATGAAACATACGCTACTCACTTTAACAATGGCACTTGCGCTCAGCGCCGCCGCCTTCGGGCAAACATTCACCGTCGTCGACTCCGACCGCAACCACGTCAGCCTGCGCTTCAGCTTCGACGACTTCAGCATCGACACCGTGGTTCGCAATGGCGAACAAATGCACGCCATCGCCTCGAAAGGCATCGTCGTGCCCAACGACTACGGCTTCCCCGCCCTACCCACCTTCAACCGCTATATCGCCCTGCCGCAGGGCGCAAAAGCCATCGTTGAAGTCAGGACAAGGCGCGACGAGCGCATCGACGGCATCAACATCGTACCATCGGAAGGCGGCCAATTCGAGAACGAGCCAGAGTTGCCCTTCTTAAAGGATCCGAAAGTGTATGCTTCCAACAGCTTTTACCCCTCCGAGACCTATTGTGTTGCCGAACCCCAGCAGTTGCGAGGCGTGGATGCCATCCACCTGGGCATCAGCCCGTTCCAATTCAACCCGGTGACGCACGAGTTGACCGTCCACCGTGAGATGGATATTGACATCCGTTTCGAAGGCGGTAACGGCCATTTTGGCGACGACCGCCTACGCTCGCCCTATTGGGATCCCATCCTCCGAAACAACATCCTCAACCACGAGAGCCTTGAACCCATTGACTACGACGCCCGCAAGCAACAATGGTCGCAAACCAGGGCCACTGGCTGCGAATACCTCATCATCACGCCCGACAACGACGCCTTCTATGCCGCGGCAAAGGAGCTTGCCGACTACCGCCTAAGGCAGGGCATCCTCACCAAAGTGATGCGTGTCACCGAGACTGGCGCCTACGACCATATTACATTAAGACAATGGTTCAGGGATATCTATGCCAATTGGGACATCCCTCCCGTGGCCGTTTGCCTCGTCGGCGAGAGCGGCACCAACCTGCAGCAATACGTGCCAGGTTACCGCACGCTGCATCCCATCGACGACTTCATCACATCCGACAACCCATACGCCGACATCGACGACGACCACCTGCCCGACATCTGTTTCAGCCGCCTCATCGCCCAAAACGAGTCGGAACTGCCCGTCATCCTTGGCAAACAGATTGAATACGAGTACACCAACCCCGTCACCGACCTATACTATTACAACCATCCGCTGACGGCATCAGGGTGGCAGGACACCAAATGGTTCCAAGTGGTCATCGCCACCATCAGCGGCTACTTGACCCTACACGGCAAGACACCCGAGCGCATCAACGAGGTCTACTCCGGCACGCAGGGCCCCAACTGGTCGACTGCCGCCAATACCTCGACCGTGGTCAACTATTTTGGTCCAAATGGCTTAGGCTACATACCTGCCACGCCCGACGAACTAGGGGGCTGGACAGGCGGCACGGCTGACCAAGTCATCAGAGCCATCAACCATGGCGCCTATCTCATACAACACCGCGACCACGGCTGGAACACCAAATGGTACCAACCCGAAATCTATACCACCGACTTCGGCGACATCTACAATGTGAACAAGGTGAGTTACCTTATTTCCGTCAACTGCCGCACGGGTATGTTCGACTCGTCGACCACCTGCTTCACCGAAGCCCTCCTCCGCATGACACGCGACGGCCAAAACGCCGGCATCGTAGGCGCCATCGCCCCTGTGGGGCAGACCTATTCCTTCGCCAACGACGCCTTCCTTTGGGGTGTATGGGACCATTTCGATCCCTCCTTCCTCCCCGACTACGGGCCTTTTGCGGACCATCCCAGCACTTGGATGCCTTCCTTTGCTTGCGTGGCAGGCAAATATTTCCTGAACACCCACGTCTTCCCCAACTCCAACGAAAGCCAGTGCACCACCATCTTCAACACCTTTCACACCCATGGCGATGCCTTCTTGAGGATTTTCACCGACATTCCACAACCCATCACCACCATCCACGACGATAGCATTCAATGCTACGAGCCGTTCCACATCACCGCACCCGAAGGCTCGCAAATCGCCTTGACAGCGCAGTACGGACGGCAATGGCACATTGTAGCCACGGCCACGGGCACGGGAGAGGAGCAGACGATGACCATTTCGGAAAACGTCCCCGTCCAGAACATCCACCTCACCATCACCGGAAAGAACCTCTTGCGTCATGAGGAGGACCTCCCACTCACACCCTTCGACAGGCCTTTCGTCGTAGTCGACAGCATAGCGATGAACGATGTCGGGCTCGCGTTGCACTACAACCAGCAGGCTTTCGCCGACATCCAAATGACCAACATAGGTTTGCAGGCTTGCAATGGAGGCACTGTCACCATGACCGCAGCTTCAGAGCAACTCACCGTCACGCAAGGCGAGACCTCGTTTGGCCCCCTCCCATCAGGAACGAGCCAGTTCATCGGCGATGCCTTCCAAATCGCCCTCAGCGACGACATCCATGACTTGACCCACCTGCCCTTCACCCTCACCACCCAATTCGGAGACGAGACTTTCACCCAAGAATTCGAGATTGAAGTCATGGCGCCCAACATCACAGCCGAGTTGATCGAGATTGACGACGCGGCAGGCAACAGCAACGGTAGACTCGACCCTGGCGAATACGCCCGTCTCATCTTCCGTGTGTCCAACACCGGCCATTATGTCGCCGAGAGCCCGCGCATCTCGTTGGCCAACAACGAAGGATACGTCCGCGTTATCACCCCCGAAACCACGATAGGCGATATGGAAGTGGACGATGTGACGACGGTCGCCTTCGACGTCTACGTCGAGTACAGTGCGGGCGAGGTGCCCTACCTCCACCTGTTGTTCCGCACTGCCATCAACGGACTGCGGTTAGAGCAAGACGTCCAATGCACGATAGGCTTCGTGATGGACAGCTTCGAAAAAGGCTTTTTCGAGCCTGACTATTGGACCAACGACCCGCTGCATCCATGGCAAATCATCAGCGGCGCAAACGCTCCCGACGGAGAATACAGTGCCAAGTCGGGCACCATCGACCACAGCGAGAGCTCGGAATTGACTTTGACCTTCACATCGACGGAATCGGGAAAGATCCACTTCTTCCGCAGAGTGTCGAGCGAGGCCAACTACGACTTCCTCAACTTCTTTATTGACGACGAGGAGCGCGACAATTGGTCGGGTGAGCATTGGTGGACGGAATACGGCTATAACACCGCACCTGGGCGACACGTGTACAAATGGTCATACACCAAGGACCACTCCGTCAGCAGCGGCTCCGACTGTGCTTGGATCGACTACATCACCTTGCCGCCACATTTGGACGGCAACGACGAGCAAAGCGGTGCCCCCTTGATCGTGCATCCCAACCCCACCACCGACCAAATCACCGTCGAGCTTGAGCGCGACGGCGACTTCACCGTGAAAGTCTACGATGCCAAGGGCCAGCTTGTAGAACAGCAGCGCAACGCCAAGGTGGTCGAGCTGAAAGGCCATCCCGCCGGGATGTACCACATCGTGGTAGAGCAGGACGGACGACGCTGGAGCAGCAGGATCATAAAGATGTAGACAAAAGGGAGGCATGCCCATTGGCCGCCACAAATGATTTTTTTGTAGTTTTGCAGGCATGAAACGGTGGTTACCCATAGCGTTCCTGTCGTGCATTGTGGCGTTTTCGGCCTGCAACCGACCTGTTGAGACGCAAAATCTTGCGTCTCTACCCCGTGCCAATCCGGCGTTGCAGGTCATCGACAGCGAAGGACGCAAATGCGTCCGCAAGGTGGTGAAGGAATAAAACGGCCTCTCATCGGGGCATTTGGGGGAACTAAAACCCAAAAAATCACGCTGTAACGAAAAAAACTGCATTTCGCAGAGAAAAAGTTTCACAATCCAAAAAAAGTGCGTATCTTTACGCGTTTTTTATTTTATAATTTGGTATAAAACAACAGCCTATGAAATTGTCCTTACGCATTTCCCTCGTGACCGCCATGATGGCTTGGACCATGGTTGCCAACGCCCAGACGCGAGACTTCAGCTTCACCAACACGGCCCCAAGAGAAGGCCTCACCGTTGAGCAAGACACCCGCTCGGGCATCCAGATGCGCCATGCCCTGAAGCAAGTGAGCATCATCGGCATCACCGACAACGGCTATACGGGCGACGTCATCCAAGGCGGCACCGGCATCAGCCTTCCCGCCAACGCGGGCGAGCCTAACCTGCCTGCCTTCAGCCGCTTCGTGGCCGTGCCCAACGGTGCCACCGCCCACATCGAGATGGGCTACCGCAGCATGACCACCGTCCGCAACGTCGACCTGATGGCCGCAGCACCCATCAAGTTCGACACCGACGACACGCCCAACACCTACGAGAAAAACCCTGGCATCTACAACACCAACGCCTTCTTCCCCGAACAGCCCGTCACCGTCAGCGAGCCTTTCAGCCTGCGTGGCGTGCAAACTGTGGCCGTCACCGTGGTGCCCTACCAATACAACCCTGTCACCAAGGAGCTGCGCGTGTATGACGACCTCCAGTTTGGCGTGCGCTTCGACGGCGGCAACGGCGAGTTTGGCGACACGCGTCTGCGCTCACCTTATTGGGATCCTATCCTTATGCAGAACTTAGCCAACTACGACCAGCTGCCCCAAGTCGACTATGAAGCCCGTATGCAAGAATGGGCAAACAGCCGTCCCACGGGTTGCGAATACCTCATCGTCATCCCCAACAACGAGAGCTTCCGCACCTATGCCAACCAGCTGCGCGACTACCGCATCCAGCAAGGCATCCTCACCGAGGTGAAGAGCCTCGCCGACATGGGCTGCACCACCACCGACATGATGAAGGCCTATTTCCACAATGCCTATAACTCATGGGACATCCCGCCGGCGGCCGTATTGCTCCTTGCCGACCACAACACCAACATGGGCACGGGCATTCCCGCCGAATACACCTGGCACTCCTCCGACTACGGCAACTGCATCACCGACAACGGCTATGCCGACGTCAACGGCGACCTGCTGCCGGAGATGGCCTTCAGCCGCCTCGTGGCCGCCAACGCCAACGAAGCCCAAATGATGGTGAGCAAGCAGCTCGAATACGAATACACCAACCCCAACATGGACGCGGCCTCCTACGACCACCCCATCACCGCCTTGGGCTGGCAGACGCAACGCTGGTTCCAGATCTGCTCCGAAGTGGTGGGCGGCTATTGGCGCAACCAAGGCAAGCACCCCGTGCGCATCAACGCCATCTATAGCGGCACGCCTGGCAACAGCTGGTCGAGCAACCAAAACACCTATATGGTCGTCAACTACTTCGGTCCCAACGGTACGGGCTACATCCCCGCCACGCCTTCCGAACTCGGTGGCTGGACCGGTGGCACCGGTGCCCAAGTCGTGCAAGCCGTCAACAACGGCTGCATGCTGCTCCAACATCGCGACCACGGCTACTACCAAGGCTGGGGCGAACCCGACTTCAGCACTAGCAACGTGGCCCAAATGAACAACGTAGGCAAGATGACCTTCGTCAACACCATCAACTGCCAGACCGGTACCTTCGACTATAACAACGGTTGCCTCATCGAGGCCTTCATGCGACGCACCTACAACAACCAGAACGCGGGAGCCGTGGGCTGCATCGGGCCCACGCAGACCTCCTATTCGTTCGTCAACGACACCTACGCTTGGGGCATGTACGACCAATACGACCCGCAGTTCCTTCCTGACTTCGGTCCCTATGCCAACTACGAGGGCAACTGGCGTCCCGCTTTCGGCAACGTGGCCGGAAAATACTTCCTGCAACAAAGCTCATGGCCTTACAACACCCAAAACAAAGCCATCACCCACAAGATGTTCACCGCCCACTGCGACGCTTTCCTGACGCTCTACACCCAGGTCCCACAAACGATGACCGTCACCCATCCCACACAAATCACCTCCTCCACGACCAGCATCAACGTGAGTGCCCCTCAGGGCACCGTCATCGCCTTGACGCGCAACAACCAAATCCTTGCCGTGGCAACGGCTACCGGTGCCAGTCAGACCATCACCTTTGCCACCCAACCCTCCAACAGCACCATCACCGTCGTGGGCACCAAGCAAGACTATCGTCGCTACGTGGGCAGCATCACCGTCATTAGCGAACCCGAACTGGTCCTCACTGAGGTGACCGTCAATGATGGCAACAACGCCCAACTTGAATACGGAGAGCAGGCTTCGTTCGACATGGTCATCAAAAATGTGGGCGACTTGGCATCGTCCCTTGCCACAGCCACGCTCAGCACCCGCACACCCCTATTTGTCACCATCAACCAAAACACAGCCACCATCCCCGCACTGAGTCCCAACCAAACCACCGACCTCACCGAAGTGTTCGGCATCACCGTGGCCAGCAACGTGCCCAACAATACCCGGATCGACTTCACCCTCACGATGGTCAGCGGCAACCACACTTGGACCTCCAACTTCAACGTGACCGCCTATGCACCTGCCTTCAGCATTAGCGAGACGATGACCGTCGACGATGGCAGCAACGGCAATGGCCGCCTCGACCCAGGCGAGACTGCACAAGTGCACTTACTTTACACCAACAACGGCGACGCCGAAGCGCACGACGTTGTGGCCACCCTCACTTCACTTAGCGAATACATCAGCATCAGCGACCCGACCATCAACACGGCCACCGTGGCCCCCAGCCAAAGCATTGAATTGACCTACACCGTCGGCATCGATGCCAACATGCCACGCGGTGAGACCGCCGAACTCCATTTGGAAGTGACCGCCGGTCCCTACTCCAACACTTACGTCTTCGCCCAACGCGTTGGACTTGACATTGAAAGCTTCGAAAACGGCATGGAGGTCCTTGAATGGGAAAACGACTCCGACCATCCTTGGACCATCGTCGGTACCGATCCCTATTCTGGGAGTTACTGTCTGCAGTCGGGCACCATCGGCAATAACGAGACTTCGACGCTGAGTATCCTCTTTGATGTGGAGAACGAGTCCGACGAAATCCGTTTCTTTAGGAAGGCTGACAGCGAACTGAGCGGTGACTTCCTGCGTTTCTATATCGACAACGAACTGCAACAAGAATGGAGCGGAGCCCTCAACTGGCGTGAGATGAGCTTCCCCGTGACCCAAGGCGAACACACCTTCACTTGGGCTTACGAAAAAAACGCCAGCATGACCTCAGGCGCCGACCACGTCTGGATTGACGAGATCCTCTTCCCTGTGCAACATATTTCCTTCGCTTGCGAAGCCGGCAACGACCAAGAGACATGTTTCTTTGGAGAATTTGAATTGACAGGCACCGCCATCGGATATGAAACCGTGGAATGGACCAGTGACGGCGACGGAATCTTCAGCCATCCCAACGAACTCGCCACGACATACCAACCCGGCACCCTGGACTGCCAACGAAAAACCGTCAACTTCACCCTCACCGCCGTCAACGCTGCAGGCGACACGCTTAGCGACCATGCGACAGGCACCCTTCACGAGGAAGCCAACATCGAGATGGTAGCCTCAGCCGACATCTGCGAAGGCGAGACCTACCAACTCAACGCCATCGTGACCGAATCGGATCATTTCGATTGGGACTTCGTTGGCGACGGTCAAATAGGCGACCCAAACAACCCCGTCACCACCTACATCCCTGGCCCGATGGACATCGAAAACGGCTTCGTTCCTTTCTATCTCTACGCCCACGGGCTATGCGGTGACGCACTAGCCGAATTCACACTCAACATCCACCGACCCCAAAGCATCGAATTCAATGTGTCCTCGTGCAATCCCTACACTTGGAACGGCATCGAATATGGCGAGGAAGGCGACTACGAACAAACCCTGCAAAGCGTTTATGGCTGCGACAGTATCGTCACGATGCACCTCAGCCTTGTTGACACCATCTATGAATCGGAGTTTGAAGCGACCGGCTGCGACAGCTACGAATGGTTTGGCGAGACCTACACGGAGAGTGGCGACTTCCAACACATCATGCAGACAGCCTATGGCTGCGACAGCATCGTCACCCTTCATCTCTCCATGGGATACACACCCATTGTTGAAGCCATTGAAGGCAAGAGCGAAATCGACGTGTTCTATGAGCCCAGCAGCACCTATGCCGTGACCGGCGATGCCTTTGTCGACACCCTTGTTTGGGCCATCGTGCCCAGCGAGGCAGGAACGATAAGCATGGAGAGCGACACAGCCATCGTAACCTGGAGCAGCACCTACAAGGGCGAAGCCTGCATCATGGTGACCGCAACGAACGACTGTGGCGCCACCGAGCAGCGTTTGAACGTCAACGTCAAGAACTCGACGGGTGTCGACGAGCAAGCCATCGATGCCAAGGTCTTCCCCAATCCGACACAAGGTCATGTCACTGTTCAGGCCAAAGGCCTATGTCGATTGCTCGTGGTGAATGCCCTCGGCCAAGTCGTCGTCGACGTTGAGCTCCGTGCCGACGAGCATACGTTGGACCTGAGTCGCTTCGGTCGGGGCATGTACCTAATGCGCATCTATACCGAACAAGGTGTAGGCACACAGCGATTGACTGTCGCCAAATAAGTGCGATTTCCTCCATCTGTATCGATTTCAATCCTCAAAAAGCGGCCTTAAGCCGCTTTTTTTGTCTTTTTTTCAACTTTTTTCCCATTTAAGGTGTTATTATTCGGGATTTTGTGTACATTTGTCGGTTGAATTAGAAAACAATCGATAAACAATATCACCTTATGAACAAGATTACGAGAATCCTTTGTGTGGCCATGATGCTCCTGGTCATGCCGTTGAAACAGTTTGGGCAAAGATTCAATGAGAACATTATTGAAATTGAATTGTCTACTTTCAGTAACCCCGACTTTCGGTATTGTCTACTTTCAGCAATCGCCAGTGATAACAACATCTCATATTTAATAGATGAAGAATCCAGCAGTGTTCTGTTATCTTGTGCAAATGATTCATGGGACGATCAGCAATTTCATTTTTACTATAATGATATAATGAATCGTGCCACCAATGAATTCAATTTTTATACACAAGCGAACAAAGAAGCCCAAGGAATCACCTTCTCCTCTTGGAAAGAAGCCCTGCCTCAAGATCTTTTCGTTTTGTTATTTAGACAACTACTTATCGAGAATCCGAGCTTTAGAGATGGAAATCAAACATGTGCCAACTCCGATCCTTTCTGCACCACTGATGTTGTTACATTCCATGTAGACGCTAGTGCAAGTGGAGTTTGTGAAAATGGACCAGATTACGGATGCATGAGCAGTTACACCCAGAGACCTCCATTTTGGTTTCATATGAAAATCGGTGTAGCTGGGACGTTTACCATCCAAATAACCAATAGTAATGGGCTTGATTTGGATTTCTGCGCTTGGGGTCCTTTCAGCGACCCTGTAGCTCCTTGTCCGAATCAACTTACTGCCGATAAAATCATCGACTGCGATTCCCCATGGAACACAGTACAAGAATGCACTGTACCTGCGTCTGCTCAAGTTGGACAATACTATCTTTTGGTTATCACGAAATACTCTTCTGGTTCAACCGACATTACATTTCAAAAGGTACCAGGCAGTGGCCCCGGAGAAACTGACTGTGGCATTTTACCAGGTATCGCTACCAATAATGGGCCTTATTGCGTAGGCGAAACAATACAATTAAATGTAAATGCTCAAGATGGAGCCTCTTACAATTGGACTGGGCCTGGAGGATTCACCTCTACCCAACAAAACCCTACCCGTCCAAACTGTACTATGGCTATGGCAGGTATTTACACCTGCGTTACTAGTGTTGGAACCCAATCTACCACTGCTACCACAGAGGTAACTATCTATCCCCAGCCTACGGCCAACTTCAACTTCACCTCGGTATGCCGTGGCACGCCGACGCAGTTCACCAGCACCTCCACCACCAATCCCAGCGGCCAACAGATCCAAAGCTACCAGTGGAACTTCGGCGATGGCCAGACTGGGACGGGGCAAAACGTCACGCACACCTATGCCAACGCTGGCAACTACACCGTGACGCTCACCACCTCGTGTGGCAACGGGCTGTGCACCAGCACCAAGACCCAAAGCGTGCCCGTGTATGCCGCCCCTGTAGCCTCGGCCACGGCCCAACCCAACACCGTCATCTATGGCGGCGTGTCGACCCTCACCGCCAATGCCGGTGCCACCGGCTCGTTCAACTTCCATTGGGAGCCCGCCAACATGGTCGTCAACGCCAATGCGCAGACCACACAGACCGTTCCTTTGACCGCTTCGCAGACCTACACCGTGACTGTCACCAACCCACAGGGCGGCTGTAACAGCACGGCCCAAGTCACCGTCAGCATGGAAGGCTCCAACATGACCGCCATGGCCTCTGCCGATGCCTATGAGCTCTGCGAAGGCGAGTCGACCACACTCCATGCCCAAGCCTCAGGCGGCACTGGCAACTACACCTATACCTGGAGCCCAGCCAACACGCTTAACAACGCTAGCATTGCCAACCCCGTGGCCACTCCCCCCGTTGGCGTCACCACCTATACCTGCAACGTGAGCGATGGCATCACCGGACAAAACGTCAGCGTCACAGTAATGGTCCACCCCAACACCGAAGCCGACATCTACCAAACCATCTGCGAAGACGACACCTACAACTTCTTCGGCCAAGACCTGAACACACCCGGCGTGTATGACCACACCATCGAGACCCAATATGGCTGCGACAGCACCATCCATCTCCATCTCGACAACTGGCAAGTGTATGAAACGCCCATCACGCGCCATTTCTGCCAAGGCGAAAGCTACCAGTTCTTCGACCAAAGCCTTTCGGCTAGCGGCATCTATTACCACACCCTCGAGTCGGTACACGGCTGCGACAGTGTCATCAAGCTCAACCTCATCCAAGACCCGAGCTACGAAGTGTTCCTCACCGAGTCGACCTGCGAAGGCGGCCCTGGCTATTACTTCTCCCCCTTGGACATCTTCCTCCAGCCTGGTGCATACTCGCTCGACTTCGAGACCACCGCTGGCTGCGACAGCATTGTGCTCCTCCTTGTCGAGGAATCGGAATACAACTCCAAGAACTACAATGTCTCCATCTGCGCTGAGCAATACACTTGGCCTTCAAATGGTGAAACATATTATGAATCAGGAACTTACTACGACACCATATCCTATCCCAACTCCTGCGACAGCACCCTTGTGCTCAACCTTGAGCTGAGGCCCAGCTACAGCAACGATGTCGTCGTTACCAGTTGCGACAGCTACCGCTGGAAGAACGATGCCTACAACGTGGACATCACCTACACGGAGAGCGGTGTCTACCACCATTCCTACATCAACTCCTATGGCTGCAACAGTGAGGCGACGCTTTACCTTACCGTGAACGACCACGACGAGGAGGACTTCACCGTTGCCGAAGAGGAGAGCTGCGACAGCTATTTCTGGGATCCGCAAGGCCACGAGATCATTTACACCGACCACGACGACCTGGAATACACCATGTCGGGTACCTATCACCGCACCTACAAGAACATCTACGATTGCGACAGCTTGGTGACGATGAACGTTCAGTTTGAATACACGCCCCATCCCACCGACATCCAACCCATGGACGCCACCAACGAGGCTCCCCACTGGGTAGTCACTGCCACCGAGTTCCAAATCAACTCCTACGACTTCAACTTCTGGGACACCAACCCCAACTGCCACTGGGACACCGTCACATGGACCTGTGACGAGGCGCCCAACTGGGTGCTTGAGCCCTTCGGTTCCATTGGCCAATGTTGTAAGGTATATGTGCTGAACTATGTAGAGGACACCCTTTGGCTGAGAGCACGCGCCTTTAACCGTTGCACCAACGAAGGCGTGGAGCAGCGCTACTGGCTCGTTTGCTCGTTCTATGGCGTGGAAGAGATGGAGAGCAGCCTCGCCAACTTCGACGTCATCCCCAACCCCAACAACGGACAGATGCGACTCGACTTCGAATACCTCACCGGCAACATCGACGTGAGGGTATACGACATGAAGGGTTGCCTCATCGACAAATTCCAGACCTTCAACGCCAACGGACCTTATTCATACACCTACAACATGAAGGCCAAGAACGACGGCATCTACTTCTTTGTGGCCACCAGTAAGGAAGGCACCGTAGCGAAGAAAGTCGTAATACAACGCTAACTTATTTTCAACTACACAAATACACCTATTTTAATTTCTAACCTAAGATGAACAATTTTTGCAGAATCGCTGTTGTGGCACTTTTGCTGCTTTGCGCACCCTTGAGACAATGGGCGCAAACACCCTATAGGCAATATGCCGATGAAGGCGTTTTGTTGAACTTCCATGAAATCGAGAATATCGACTTCAGGCTTTACCTACTGTATAACATGGGTATGGACGAGAGGTTCTCGCTTCTCGCCGAGGAAGAAAACGGCCACTTCGTGGTAACCCCTGGCAGCACGCGTTCCAACAGCAGTTTTTTTGAGGCCTTCGAGTCGTTCTACAACGACACGTACGCCGATTTCGTCCTTCTCTCGAAGAACGACATTCTCGACCGCTTCCCCGTATGGAAGGAAAGCGTCTCACCGTTCCACTTCACGTCAATCATGATGGACCTCTTCGCCGACCGCGTGCCCACCATCAACAACCACTGCATCGATTCCGACCCCTTCTGCACCTCTGATGTCATCACCTTCGATGCCGCCATGACGAGCCAAACCGCCGACGAGCTTGAAGGAACCCCAATTGAAGACGGCTGCATTGGTTCGTCTTACAATCCTTCATGGTATCACATGAGAATCAACACTTCGGGCCAATTTGTCATCCACGTGGAAGGCCACGATCCCACCACGAATGTTGAAAGAGACGTGGACTTCTGCATGTGGGGGCCTTATGAAGACCCCACCTCACCTTGCGTGGCTCAACTCACCATAGACAAAATCATCGACTGCAACTTCTCAGCATCGTATTCGGAAGACATTTATTTGGGCTATGACGGCGATAGTCATGTACACCAAACCAGCCATGGCACGATCAACTACCACATGCCTGAGACAGGTGAGTACTACATCCTGATGATCACCAACTATTCGCGCCAACCTTGTACGATCTCGTTCACCAAGACCGAGAACTCTGGTCCTGGCACCACCGACTGCGGCATCTTGCCTGGCATCGCCACCAACGATGGTCCCTACTGCGTGGGCGAGACCATCAACCTGACAGTCACCACACAAGCCGGAGCCACCTATGCATGGTCTGGTCCCAACGGCTACACTTCGACTTTGCAAAACCCGGTCTTGCCCAACTGCACCTATGAGATGGGCGGCATCTACAGCTGTGTGACCACCGTTGACGGACAAACCACCAGCGGCGAAACGGAGGTAGTCGTCTTCCCCGAACCCGTGGCCAGCTTCAATGCACCTGCCGTTTGCGAAGGCGAGACCACACAGTTTACGAGCACGGCTTCGACCTCCCCCGCAGGGCACGAAATCGACGGTTTCCATTGGGACTTCGGCGACGGCAGCACCTCTGAAGAGGAAAATCCCAGCCACACCTACGCTTCGGCTGGTACCTATACCGTGACGTATACGGTGCACACCGGCAACGGCAGATGTGAAGATGCCATCACTCAAGAAGTCACCGTCAACACCATGCCGGTGCCCACGGCCAGTGTCAATCCCACTTCGGTCATGTTTGGCGGCGTGGCGACACTCAGCGCCACGGCAGGCGTCGAAGGCTCGTTCAACTACCATTGGGAACCAGCCAACATGGTGACCAACCCCAACTCGGCAACGACACAGACCGTGCCGCTCGAAGAGACACAGGTCTACACCGTGACCGTCACCAACAACGAAGGCGGTTGCACAAGCACGGCACAAGTCACCGCAGTGATGGCAGGCTCTAACATGAGTGCCACCGCCACGGCCGACGATTACTCGCTCTGCAACGGCGAATCGACCACCATACACGCCCTCCCCATTGCGGGCACCGGTAATTACACCTACAGTTGGACCCCTGCTAGCTCGCTCAGCAACCCCAACACGGCCAATCCCACTGCCACCCCACCGCTGGGGAGCACCACCTATAGTTGCCACATCAGCGACGGCATCACCACCGTGGATGTCAGCGTGACTATCGTCGTCCATCCCCTGCAGGTGAGTGACTTCACTGTGGAAGAAAGCGAGAGTTGCGACAGTTACTATTGGGATCCTATGGGACACACCATCGTTTCTACCGACCACGAAAATCCCACCTTTGACCGTTCGGGGACCTACCACAGGACCTATCTCGACCAAATGGGCTGCGACAGCGTGGTGACCATGACCGTTGATTTCGAATACACGCCCCAACCCACAGACATCCAACCGATGGATCCCTCCAACACCACTCCCCATTGGGTGATTACCGCTACGGAGTTCCAAATCAACTCCTACGACTTCAACCTATGGGACACCAATCCCAACTGCTATTGGGACAGCGTCAGTTGGAGTTTCGACCAACCCGTCGACTGGGTGCTTGAGCCTTTTGGCGACCGTAACACCTGCTGCAAAGTACACGTCCTTGAACAAGTGGACGACACTGTGTGGCTCGAAGCCCATGCCTACAACCGCTGCGCGCCACAAGGTATCACACAGCGTTATTGGCTTGTCTGCTCGTTCTACGGCATCGACGACAACGACCTTCCCGTGTCATTTGACGTGACGCCCAACCCCAACAACGGACTGATGCAGCTCCATTTCGACCCGATGGAAGGGAACGTCGAAGTGCGCGTCTACGACATGAGAGGCACGCTCATCGACCAATTCCAAACCCAAAACGAAAGTTACTACGACTATGACATGAGTGCCACGGCTGACGGCATCTACTTCTTTGTTGCCACCTGCAAGAGGGGCACTATGACCAAGAAAGTCATTATCCAGCAATAAGAATTTGTTGAGACGCGCCAAGGCGCGTCTCAACCCCATTTATAAACCATTATGAAACGCCTTTACTATATTATCGGATTTGTTCTTGTCTTCGGCTGCTTCCTCTCTCCCGCAGCCGCACAAAACACCTCTACCCAAGGCAAGGAGTTTTGGCTCACCTTCATGCACAACGGGTTCAGGGACCACACCAGTGGCGGTGGTTGGATTACCACGCAGGTGCTCATCAGCGCCAAGCGCGACTGCACAGGCACAGTAGCCAATCCACTCACAGGATGGCAGCAGGAGTTCTCGGTCAGGGCCAACAGCATCACCACGGTGGAAATTCCTGAGGCTCAAGGCTATCACGACCAAAACAATTACGAGACAATCAGCCAGAAAGGCATCAAGGTGGAGGCCAACGACACCATCTCGGTGTATTGCACCAACATCGCCTACGTTTCCTTCGACGCTTCCTTCGTGTTGCCCACCGAAAGCCTGGGCGATGAATACATCATCCAGAGTTTCGACCAATCGACCGATGGAGGCAATGCCGGCAACGGTTATGTCATCTATAACGAGACCAGTGCTTTCGCTATCGTGGCCACCGAAGACAACACCGTCATCGACATCACACCGAAATGCAACACCTTAGGCGGAAGGCAGGCGGGCGAGACCTTCAGCATCACCATGAATGCCGGCGAGACCTACCATGTGCGCTCGACGAGGTCGGGAGTCAACCGCGACCTCAGCGGCACCAAGATTTTGGCCGCCGACTGCAAGAAAATCGCCGTCTTCAACGGCAACACCCTCACCTGCGTACCCACCAACACCGGCAACGGCTTCGACCACATCTTCGAGCAAGCCATGCCCTTGCGCTCATGGGGCAAGCAGTTTGTGGTGACCTCATCGCTGCACCGCACCCGCGACTTCATCAAGATCACCTCGAGCGCCAACGACAACATCGTCACCAAGAACGGTGAGGAACTGACCACCCTGAGGGAAGGTCAGTCCTACACTTTCTATATGCCCGTAGCCGAACAGTCGTGCTACCTCGAAACCACGCAACCCAGCGCGGTCTACCTCACCCACAACTCGAGTCACGACTTCTACTACAACCCCCGCGAGCTTGGCGACCCCTCGATGGTTTGGATCGCCCCCGTCGAGCAACGCATCAGTGACGTCACCTTCTCCACCTTCGACCATGCGGGCATCAACATCACCAACCATTGCGTCAACATCATCGTGGAAACCGCCGACACCGCCAACGTCTACCTCGACGACGCGCAAATCCAACCTCGTTCGTTTAGTCGCGTAAACGGAAACGACTCTTTGAGTTTCACAAGATTAGATATCGACCACGGCGTACACCGAATCGTTTGCCCCAACGGTTTCAACGCCCACGTGTACGGCTTCGGCGATGCCAAGGGCTATGCCTATCTCGTCGGCTCCAACGCCATCGACTTGAGCACCAACCTCACCATCAACGGTGAGGTGATACTGCCCAACGAAAGCTTCCAATATTGTGCCGACATGCCCATCACCTTCAGTGCAGAAGTCAACCAACCCGACTATGAAATCCTTTGGGACTTTGGCGATGGCACCACCAGCGACCAAAACCCCACCACACACACCTTCAGCGAAAGCAGGGTCTACGATGTTTCGGTAGCCATCACCACCAGCGAAGGCGGTTGTACCGGATCGGCGAGCAACACGACCACATTTAGTATCGACGCCACACAACAATACATCGTCGAACATGACGAGGTTTGTTCGGGCGAGCTATACAGCGGCTTTGGGTTCAACAATGTGCACATCCTCAACGACACCCTACTGACGCGCCTGCAAGCCAATCCCATCCATGGCGAATGCCAAGATTCGGTGTTGGTTTACATCACCGCCAACGAACAGTACCACATCCCCATCGAAGACAGCCGTTGCTGGCAAGGCGAGCCTGGGCTCTACGACGACTATGGCTTCAGCTTCGTATATGACCAGCCCGGCACCTACGACCGTCAGCTCAACCTGCTCACCGTGCAAGGCTGCGACAGCATACTCAACCTCCATCTTACTGTTGCCTCGCAAGTGACCCACGAATTCAGTCACCATGAATGTGGCAGCAGTTACGTTTGGGATGGACAAACCTACACTGCCCCAGGCGATTACGAACGAGCCTACGTTGCCTTAGGCGGTTGCGACAGCATCGTCACCATGCACCTCACCATGGGGATGCCCCAACACACCACATTCGACACCATCACATGCAGCACCTTCCACTGGAACGGGCAAGCCTACAGCCAAAGCGGCACCTACCAGCAGACGTTCACCACCATCGATGGCTGCGACAGCATCGTGGACTGCCACCTCACCCTCTCGGGCAACGTTGAAGGCGCCACGGCCAACATATCCGAATGCGACTCCTATTTCTGGATCGACTCCACCTATACCCAATCCGGCCTCTATGAGAAGACACTCTCGACCGCCTTGGGATGCGACAGCCTCGTGAGGCTCAACCTCGATTTGGAATACACCCCCAACCCCACCGACATCTATCCCGCCGACCCCGAAAACACAGCCCCCCATTGGGTCGTCACGGCCACCGAATTCCAAATCAACGATTATGAGTTCACGTTGTGGGACAACAACCCATCATGTCATTGGGACTCCGTCGCTTGGGCCTTCGAAGACCCCAGTGTTCAGTGGGTGCTCGAACCTGACACGAGCGGTAATCTCCCAGGACGAACCTGCAAGATTTATGTCTTGAACCACATCGACGACACCGTGTGGCTCAACGCAAAGGTCTATAACCAGTGCCATCCCCAAGGCGTTGAACGACGCTATTGGTTTGTGTGCTCGTTCTATGGCCTCGACGACATCGACCCTGCCGCCCATCCTGCAACCTTCACCGTGATCCCCAACCCCAACAACGGTGAGATGAGCCTCAACTTCGAGCATCTGACAGGCAAGATCGACATCAAGGTGTACGACATGAGCGGCAGCCTCATCGACCACTTGCAGACTTACAGTGCGACCGACCGCCACACCCTGCCCTACCAATGCACTTCGCGTGCAAAAGGCATCTACTGCTTCGTCGTCACTGGCAAAGAAGGAACCGTGACAAGAAAAATCATTGTCCAATAATTCCACTGCGTTATTATTTTGTCATGAGGTGCACCTAATTAATATATATTTGCGCACTAAAACTGACAAAATGAGAGGCTTATACGACAAACTATTGATATTCATAGCCCTTGTATTATCCATACAAGGACTGAAAGCACAAGACGTCACGACCGAAGGCACCGATTTCTGGGTGTCGTTTATGGGCAATGGATTTGAAAACAACAGCACCAACGGTAGTCCCTACCTTATCAACCAGTTGTTGATCAGTTCAAAACAAGACTGCACAGGCACCGTCACCAATCCCAACAACCCCAATTGGTCCATCGACTTCACCGTGGCCGCCAACAACATCGAGTTTATCGACATTCCCAAGGAGCAAGCCTACGCTGAGCTCACGGAGTACAGCAGTCCTGTCAACAAAGGCATCTTTGTACATACCACGGCCCCCGTCTCGGTCTACTGCGTCAACGCGGCCCGCTATTCCTTCGATGCCTCCAACGTATTGCCCGTGGAAGCTTTGGGCGACGACTACATCATCCAGACCTACGACCAATCGGAATCCGACTTTGGTGAACACTCCAGTGCATTCCTCGTCATCGCCACAGAAGACGGTGAGACCACTGTCGACATCACGCCCAGCGTGAAAACCCTCGACGGCAAGGCCGCTGGCGAAGAGTTTTCGGTCACACTCCAAAAAGGCCAGGCCTATCAAGTGCGTTCACACAAGGACTTTTCATATTGGGGCAGTAACGAAAGTCGCGATTTGAGCGGGTCGAGAGTGACAGCGCGCGACTGCAAGAAACTCGCGGTCTTCAACGGCAACACGCTGACCACCGTGCCGCAGACAGGCAACGACTCCGACTGCATCTTTGAGCAGGCCATGCCTATCCAGGTATGGGGCAGGAAGTTTGTGGCTACCGCCTCGCTGGGACGTCAGGCGCAAGAAAACGACTACATCAAAATCACTTCGGCGCACGACGACAACGTCATCTATAGGAACGGGACTGTGTTTGCCACCCTCAACGCCAACGAATCGCAAACCTTCAGCCTGTCGCAAACCGATGCCTCGTGCTACATCGAGGCCACTTATAGCTGTGCCGTCTACCTATATAACCATTCCAACTCGGGCAGTGCCACTTCAAAAGGTGCGCCCAGCATGGTGTGGATCGCCCCCATCGAGCAGCGCATCGAGGAACTTACGTTTTCCACCTTCACCGACCCCAGCCCTGGCCATGTCACTGTCGACAAGCACTACGTGAACATCATCGTCGACAGCGAAGACGTGAACGACGTCACCCTCGACGACAATGTCATCGACGCATCGCAATTCCGCCCAGTGAATGGTTCGAGCGACTACATGTTCTACAGGACCGAAATCGACCATGCTGCACATCATCTGTCGTGTCCCAACGGTTTCAACGCCCATGTGTACGGCTTCGGCAACGCCACGGGTTATGCCTATATGGTGGGCTCGAAAGCCGCCGACCTCTCCACCACCATCAGCGTCAACGATGAGATCACTGTGCCCAACGACACCATTATCAACTGCTCCTTGGTCACCCTGACCTTCAACGCCGACGTCAACCTGAGCGGCTATTCCTTGGTTTGGGACTTTGGCGACGGCACCTCAAGTACTGAAAATCCGGTGCAACACACCTATGAGGAATACGCTTTCTACAAGGCTACGCTGCAAGTCAACACCCAAGCCGCCCCTTGTGGCGGTGGTTCCACCTCCAACACCTACGACCTCTTCATCGATGCCCGTCGCGAGCCCGACCTCAACTATAACGACAGCATCTGCGCTGGCGAATTCTATACTGGATACGGCTTCACCGACGTCCTCATCACGAGCGACACCACGTTGACCCGCGAAGAGCCCAGCGCCATCAACCCCAGCTGCATGCGGCTCGTCAACGTCGCCATCACTTGTACCCCCATCCTCAACGGTGAGACCATCAGCGAAAGCGGACACTGCGACTTTTTTGAGTGGAACGGCAACACCTACACTGAGCCTGGGCTCTACACCGACACCATTTCCAACGGTGACGGCTGCCTCAGTGTCGTCCACCTCGACCTTGACCTTCAATACTCCCCCAACCCCACCGACATCTACCCTGTCGACGCAGCCAACACGGCCCCGCACTGGGTTGTCACTTCCACCGAGTTCCAAATCAACGACTACGATTTCACCTTGTGGGACAACAACCCTGCCTGCTATTGGGACACTGTAGTCTGGAGCCTTGAAGGCAACGTGCATTGGGTGCTGGAACCCCAAGGCGAGAAAGGAGAACGCTGCAAGATGTATGTGCTCGACAGGATTGAGGACACCATTTGGTTGACCGCCAAAGTATACAACGGTTGCGCGACAGCAGGTCCCATCGAGCGCCGCTATTGGTTCGTCAGCTCGTTCTATGGCATCGACGATCCTTCAGCCACTTCAGCTACCTTCGATGTGACCCCCAACCCCAGCAAGGGGCAGATGACCCTGCATTTCGACAACCTGACAGGCCCCATCGACGTCAAGGTGTTGGACATGAGCGGCGAAATCATCGATAACATACAGTTATTCAACGACATGGACAAAAACGTTTTTCCTTATCAACTCGGCCACCGCGCTGCTGGTGTCTACTTGTTTGTGGCCACAGGCCGCGAAGGTAGCCTGACGAAAAAAGTCATTATTTGCCCATAAAATTGCCGCTTTTCAGAAAAAAGTTGTATTTTAGCGGCACAATTCATTAAAATTCAAAGTCATGAAGTATCTGAGAACAATTTTTGTCACCATAGCCTTTTTCCTTGCCGTTCCCTTGGCCCTTGAAGCCCAAGACACCTCGACGCAAGGTACCGAGTTCTGGGTCTCGTTTATGAGCAACGGCCACAAATACCATCCCGACGCGCCCAATGACGGCAACTGGGTGCTCACCCAGCTCCTCATCAGCTCGCAACACAACTGCAACGGCACCATCAACAACCCGCAAACGGGATGGTCGAGGACATTCACGGTGCAGGCCAACAACATCACAACCGTTGAGATTCCCGAGAGTCAAGCCTATATCGACGACCAATCGGAGCAGGTGTTGAGCAAAGGGCTGCAAATCACCACCGACAGTGTCGTGTCGGTCTTCTGCACCAACATCGCCCACCTCTCCTTCGATGCCTCGTATGTGCTCCCCGTACAGAGCCTGGCAAGCGACTACATTGTTCAGACCTACAACCAGTCGCATTCTGCAGGCAGCTCCAACCCTTACCAACGCATCCACGAAACCAGCGCTTTCCTTATCGTGGCCACCGAAGACAACACCACCATCGACATCACGCCAACAGCGCTGACCTTGGGCAACCATGCCGCCAACCAGACCTTCAGCATCACGATGGACAAGGGGCAGGCCTATCAAGTGCGTTCCAACAATAGCGTCAACGAGCGCGACCTCAGTGGTAGCACCATCACCGCCCACGATGGCAAGCCCATCGCCGTATTCAATGGCAACACCCTCACCGCCATCCCCACCAATGCCAGCAGCTACGACCACATCTTTGAGCAAGCCATGCCCATACAGTCGTGGGGCAAGAAATTCGTGGTGACCGGTTCGCTCGAACGCGAGAGAGACTGGGTGAAAGTGACCTCTGTGGAAAACGGCAACCAAGTGCTGAAAAACGGCGAGTTGATTGCCACGCTCAACCAGAATGAGTCCCACATCTTCGAACTGACCAGCAACGAAAAGTCATGTTTCATCGAGACCAGCGGTCCTGCCGCAGTCTACCTATACAACAACACCCGAGGTGGCAACAGCATCGGCGACCCGTCGGTGGTGTGGATCGCCCCCATAGAGCAACGCATCGACGACATCACCTTCACCACCTTCAACAACGAACACATCAACATCGACACCCACCACGTCAACATCATCGTCGACCGCAATGACATCGGCACGGTCAGTCTTGACGGCAACCTGCTGCCTGCCAGCGCATTCGAAAACGTGGCCGGCTCAAACGAGTATTCCTTCACCCGCCAAGACATCCCCCATGGCGTGCACCATCTGGAGTGTCAGCACGGTTTCAATGCCCACGTCTACGGATTTGGCACCGCCAAAGGCTATGCCTATCTGGTGGGCTCGAAGACCATCGACCTCAGCACACAGGTCACCATCAACGAGACCACGGTGCCCAAACAAGGCACCTATGAATACTGCCCCAACGAAACCATCAACTTCGCGGCCGACGTCAACTACGAAAACTACGAGCTCACATGGGAATTTGGCGATGGCGCCACGAGCACGCAGAACCCTGCCACCCACACCTATGCCGAGAAGCGCGTCTATGAAGTGACCCTCACGGTCACCGCCAGCGGCAGAGCCCAAGACATCTCACACTACTACGTCGACACGCGCACCCACACCATCACTGAAAACGCAGAGATTTGCAGCGGCAGCACCTACACCGGCCATGGCCTCAACGTGACCATCTATAACGACACCATTCTAGGCCTGGAAATCGACAACGACCAACACCCTGTCTGCAAAGACAGCCTGCTGATCTACTTCACGGCCTTGCCTGCCATCTATGCCACATACAACGACACCCGTTGCTGGTTTGGCGAGCCGGAGACCTACAACGCGTACGGCTTCAACTTCGTTTATGACCATCCTGGCGAATACAACGAGCAAATCACCCATCCCAACCCCGAAGGCTGCGACAGCATCATCGACTTGCACCTCGTGGTAGCCGACCGCATCGTCAACCCCGACCCCATCGAATACATCGGCTGCGAGGCCTCGTTCACCTGGAACGACGTGACCTATACCGAGAGCGGCGACTACGAACAAGTGCTGGTTTCGGACATGGGCTGCGACAGCATCATCCAGCTCCATATCGTGCTGGACGAAGCCGTTGAAGGCGGCACCGACACCATCGCCGGGATGTGCACCGCCTACGAATGGCACGGTCACTTCTACGACCAGCCTGGCTTCTATACCGACACCATCCCCAACAGCATCGGCTGCGACAGCATTGTGCACCTCCAACTCACCATGTCGCTCACTCCCGACCCCTCGGAGATCCAGCCTATGGACACGCTGACCGCCAACCCGCACATGGTCATCTCGGCCACGGAGTTCGACATCCACTCTTACGACTTCACCCTCTACGACAGCAACCCAGGCATGGTTTGGGACTCGGTGGTTTGGAGCTTCGCCACCGACAACAACGAGTGGGAGTTGCGTCCCTTTGGCGAAGGCGACCGCTGCTGCAACGTCGTCGTCACCAACCGCGTGGAAGACACGGTTTGGCTGGTGGCCAAGGTGTATGACCCATGCCACCCTGGCGAAAGCATCGAGCGGCGCTATTGGCTGCTCTGCACCTTCTATGGCGTCGATGAAAACGACGTCGCCACTTTCGACATCATCCCCAACCCCAACCAAGGCGCGATGACCATCATCACCCAAGGCGAGAAAGGCGATGCCGAAGTCAAAGTCTACAACATGACCGGTGTTTTGGTCGACCAATTCGTGCTCAACACCGATTCGCAAGGCCGATATGCCTACAACCTAGGTGGCTATCCTAGTGGCATTTACCTCATGGTATTCCACCAACAGGGCAAAAACACTACAAAAAAGTTCGTCATAACAAAATAAAAACCAATCAATTACAATAAAATATCAAAAAAATCGTTGAAAATTGTAAAAGATAAAGCCTAAATCCTTACATTTGCCAGATTATTTTTTTCTCTCTCATTGAGAGACTCATCCATAGCACTAAAAAGATGAAGAAGTACGTATTCAGAACCTTGGTTTTCATTTGTGGGTTGACCCTGCTCAGCTCATGCATGAAAGACGATCCGGAACACAACTCGACCATTTATTACGGTTACCAACAGATTCCGAACATCAACGAGTTCATGCCGCAGTCGCTGTTGCAAGCTTTCAGCAATTACCTTTATTACGGCGACGAGCCGCCCAGAATTGAAGGATGCTATGTGGCCGACAACACCTTTATCACTGATGTCATCCTGGCTCCTGGCAGTCCCTGGCTGAATGCCCCCACTCCCATCCCGACACCGCAGTACTTCGAATTCTTCGAGCAACACAAAGGCATTGCCAAGATGCGTTTCAAATACCCCAAAGGCAATCCTGGCGAATACACCTACTTCGTGGAGCGTTCCGACCCCGACACGACCTTCGCCATCGTCACGGCCACGCCCGATTTCTTCATCAACGACACCATTGCCCCTTCCTATTTCCAGAACGGCAACTACCAAGAAGAGAACTTCAGCCATGTGTACATCATGGGTAACGACCCCTACTTCACGGCCTATTACTACGAAATCCGCGACATCAAGTCGAAGGCGCAGCCGCTGAACGCCGTGATTTTCTCCGGCAAGATCGACAAGGAAATGGTGGTGCAGACCGACACCGTCAACAACACCAGCGACACCACCTACATGCGCGTCATCAGAGACCTGAGATGGGGCATTGAGACAATGAAATACTACCACGAAGGCACCAGCATCTCGCAAATCATCAGCTTAGGCTTCCTTCCCTCGAAAGGCGATGCGATGATCCTGAAGAACGAAGGCGTCGTGCACACCGGTGAATTTCCCGAATAACAACAACCCAAGAACGCTAGAAGAATGAAAAAGTCAACCATCATAATTCTCGTCACCCTTCTTTTCATTGGCGGCACTGCCAAAGCCCAGTTCAGGAAGCCCCTGCAATCGGCCAGCAACAGAGTGAATTCATCGGAGGCCAAGTACAACATCGGCCTTTCGGGCGGTCTCACCTCAACATATTGGGTCCATTTCGGCGGGACCAAGACGCAATACAACGCCCCGTTCAACTTCGGCCTCATCGGTGGCCTCACCCTCGAACGCATGATCAACGGCAACACCTCCGTCAGCCTCGAAGGATACTATGCCATGCGCAAGACGCAACTCAACTACGAGGTACTCAACTTCCCCGTGGCCCTCAACGAGAACAAAGACTTTTACCGTCAGTTTGACGCCGAATACCAAGAGGTGGACGTGCAAGCCATCCTTACCTACTACCTCTCCAAGGGCAACCTCAGACCCTACGTATTTGTTGGACCGCGCGTCAGCGTGCCGCTCAACGGCACCTCCGTGTGGACGAAACAAGAGATCCTCAACTATGGCACGCCTGAGCAGCAGATCAGCGAAACAGGTGGCAGCATCGACACCGTTACCTTCAACGGCCAAAACGCCCGCCAATTCAACGTGGGTTTGGTGGCTGGCGTCGGTCTGCTCTACAAGCTCAACATCGGCAACTATTATTTCCTCATCAAGGCCGACGTTTCGGGCCATGCCGCGGTCATCAACTCGTTCACCAGCGAAGAAATCAACGGCGAGTCGCAAAACGTCATCGGTGCTTCCTACATCGACCCCTATCTGCTGGGCAAGCGCTTCAACACCGACGTCACCGCGAAGATCACCCTCATGTTCCCGCTAAAGAAGCAACTGCAAGGTGCTTGCATCAGATGGGGCGAGTATGACTAAAAAATTGGAAAAAGAACAAAAAAAAGAGACGCAAAATTGCGTCTCTTTTTTGTTTTATGCTAACTTTGCACCTCGTAAACATGACAAACAAGTAACATCAATAAATTCAACAAACATGAGAAAACCATTACCTATTCTTCTTGCCGTTGCGCTGTTAGCCATGATTGGCCATACCGCATGGGCACAGACCTTCGATTACCCCGTGAAAGGGAAGCAAGGTTTCAACCTAACGGAGAAGACCCGCGACGGCCTTCACATCACCTATAATCTGGGGCAGATGAGTCTGAATCAGCTCACCTACCGCGGCGAAGAGATGACCGAAATCAGCATCTCGGCCATCGGTCTCCCATGTGACGCCGGGATGCCCAACCTCCCCACAGAGAGCCGCATGATGGCCATCCCCAATGGCGCCACTGCCACCCTCAGCGTGGTGAACGTTGAGACCGAAGTCATCCACAACGTCAACATCGCGCCCGCCCTTCGCATCCAATCGGAGAACGAAGAGCCCGACATGAACTACGTGAAGAACATGAACGTCTACACCAAGAATGCCAACTTCCCCGTCGAGCCCTTCGTCATGGGCAGCAGCTACATCCGTGGCGTCGACGCGGTCACGGTGGCCATCACGCCCTTCCAGTACAACCCCGTCACGAGAGACCTGACCGTCTTCACCCATGTGGAGCTTGCCGTCACCTTTGAAGGCGGCGACGGGCACTTTGGCGAAGACCGGCTGCGTTCGCCCTACTGGGACCCCATCCTCGCCACCGAGTTGTTGAACTACGACCAACTGCCCGTCATCGACTATGAGAAACGTATGCAGGAATGGCTGCGCGACGACAAAGACGGTGCCGAATACCTCATCATCACGCCCAACAACGACGCCTGGGCCGAATATGCCAACCAGCTGAAAGAATACCGCACGCGCCAAGGCATCCTCACCGCTGTGTATCGCCTCGACGAGATGCCCGCCACTACTACCAACCAGATGAAGGAATGGTTCCACAATGCCTACCACACCTGGGACATCGCCCCTGTGGCCGTCTGCCTGCTCGGTGACCACGGCACCAACATGGGCCAATACATCCCTGCCGAGACCACCAGCCACCCCTCCAACGGCAGCTGCATCACCGACAACCGTTATGCCGATGCCGAGGGCAACGACAACTTGCCCGACATGGTGTTTTCGCGCCTGATTGCCGAGACGCCCGCCCAACTGCCCGTGTTCGTCGGCAAGCAATTGGAATATGAATACACCAACCCCAACATGGATGCGAGCTTCTATGAGCGTCCGATCACCGCATTGGGCTGGCAGACCGAACGTTGGTTCCAGCTCTGCTCAGAGGTGTTTGGCGGCTACATGCGTCTCAAGGGCTACAACACCAACCGCATCAACTGCATCTACCAAGGCAGCCCGGGCAGCATTTGGTCGAGCAACCAAAACACCTCGATGGTAACCAGCTACTTCGGTCCCAACGGCACAGGTTACATCCCTGCCTCACCGAGTGAGCTTGGCGACTGGAACAACGGCTCGCCCGAGATGGTCGTTCAAGCCGTCAACCAAGGCGCTTTCTGGCTGCAACACCGCGACCACGGCTTGGAGACCGGCTGGGGCGAACCCGCAGTGCGCAACACCCACGTCGCCCAGATGAACAACGTCGGCAAGTTGCCCTTCGTGATGTCCATCAACTGCCTCACGGGTAAGTTCAACTACAACAGCGACTGCTTCGCCGAGGCTTGGATGCGCCGCACCTACAACGGCGAGAACGCCGGTGCCGTCGGTGTGCTCTGCCCCACCGAGACCTCCTATTCGTTCGTCAACGACGCCTACGTCTGGGGTGTCTACGACCTCTTCGACGGCGATTTCATGCCCACCTACGGCCCCTATGCCGCCAACACCGGCAACTGGATGCCCGCCTTCGGCAACGTGGCCGGCAAATACTTCCTTGCCCAAAGCAACTGGCCCTACAACACTGAAAGCAAGGACATCACCTACACCATGTTCACCGCCCACTGCGATGCCTTCCTGCGCGTCTATACCCAAGTGCCGCAACAGATGGACGTTACCCATCCCGAAGTGGTGCTGGCAGGCCTGGGCGAAGTCACCATCACCGCCCCTGAAGGCTGCATGATCAGCTTGGTGAAAGACAACGGCGAAGGCGGTTGGGAGATCCTGGCCGTGGCCACCGCCACTGGTGACCCGCAAACCATCGAGTTTGTGCCCCAAGTGCCGCCCACCGAAATCAACCTCATCGTCACGGGACAGAACTACCTCCGCTATGAGGCCGTCATGGGCGTCATCCCCGCCGATGGTCCCTACATTGTTTACGACAGCAGGGTCATCCACGACAACAACGGCAACAACCAGCTCGACTTTGGCGAGACCATCAACCTCGACATCGCCATGAAGAACGTCGGTAGCGACCCGATGCAAGCCTTCGAAGCCGTGCTTGAGAGCGAGTCGGAATACATCACCATTACCAACGGCACCGCGCAATTTGAAGGCCTCAATCCCAATGCGACCCAAACCGTTGCGAATGCCTTCTCGTTCACCGTGGCCGACAACGTTCCCGACAACACCAGCAACCGCTTCACCATCACGGTGACCAATGGCGACGATGTGTATGTCAGCAATCTGGCCATGAAAGCCTATGCCCCCATCTTCGACCTCAAAGGTCTGCAAATCACCGAAGTGAACGGCAACGGCAACGGTCGCTTGGATGCTGGCGAAACCGCCCAACTCAGTTTCCCGATTGAGAACAAAGGCCACGCCGATGCCGCCGTCACCACCGCAACGCTGCAAATGCTTTCGCCCTACATCACCATAGCCGAAAGCAACGTCAGCTTCGAAAGCCTGAACGCTGGCGAGACGGCGACTGCTGTCTACGACATCACCATCAGTGAGGAGACCCCGACGGGCTATACCTGCCCTCTCGTCCTCAACGTCACCTCGGGCCGCTATGCCGCCCAACGCGACTATGCCGTGAAAGTCGGCCTCATTCTGGAAGACTTCGAACTCGGTGAGTTTGGCGAAGGCTGGACCAACGACCCACAACGTCCATGGACGTTTGTTGGCGACGATGCCTACGAAGGCACCTACTGCGTGAAGAGCGGCGGCGCTGGCGTGAGCAACATGACCTCCAGCCTAACCCTGCGCCACGAAGCCGGCTCGAACGACAGCATCTCCTTCTATTATAAGGTGTCGTCGGAGAGCGGATACGACAAACTGCATTTCTACATCGACAACACCGAAATGGGCACCTGGTCGGGCAATGTGAGCTGGACCAAGGCCACCTTCCCCGTCGGTGCTGGCGTGCACAGCTACCGATGGAGCTACACCAAGGACCAAAGCGTCAACAGCGGCAGCGACTGCGGCTGGATCGACTTCATCGGCCTGCCTGCCGAACGCGTCATGGCGGGCACCGCTGGCTACGACGTGACCACCTGCGCTGGTAATGAAGCCCAGATCGTGGGCTACGCCATCCACTACGACAACCTGCAATGGACCACCTCGGGCGACGGTACCTTCGATGATGCCACCATCCCGATGCCCATCTATACCCCTGGCGCACAAGACATCGCCAACGGTCAAGCCACACTGACGCTCACCATCAACGGTGGCGGCGAGACCATCACCGACGAGATGACTGTCAACATTATCCAAAGCGTTTCTGTTACAACACCTGATGGCGCTACCATGTGTGCCGTTAGCGAACCTCAACCCATATTCGCGGTAGCTGGAGGAGACTATACCGAGATCACTTGGACTACCAGCGGCGACGGTACATTTGAAGATTCTCATGCCTTAACGACCAACTACACCCCAGGCCCGCAAGACATTGAAAACATGTATGTTGAGTTGACCATAACGGCCACCTCAGAGGCTTGCAGTGCCGCAGAGACGATGTATCTTACCTTCAGCGAGCTTCCGCAACTGACCTTGAATGCCGAAAGCATCGAGATTTGCGAAGGCGAACCCGCTTCCATGAGTTTCACGCTTGCCGGCACCGACATCTATCCTCCTGTCGACCTGCACTTTGTCGTCACCCTCGATGGCGAAGAACATGTCTATGAAAATGCTGGCAGCCACAGCATCGAGCTCGGCAACCTTGAAGCTGGAGAGCACGTGTTCAACATCAATTCGGTGCGCAACAACTTCTGCCAAGTCGATTACGAAGCTGGCGAACGCACCTTCACCGTCACAGTGAATGCCGCACCTACGATGACCATCGGCGAAGTGCCCGCCAGCATCTGCGAAGGCGAAACCGTCAATGTCGAATTCAACTTCACTGGCGTGGCTCCCTTCACCGTGGAAGCCAACGGGATGGACGGCTTCACGGCGGAAAGCGACAACTACACAATGACGCTCACTCCTGCCGCTACCGTCGGCGCCACTTTCACTAAGGTAACCGACGCCAACGGCTGCGAAACCGCCTTTGAACAGGCCGTCAACATCACCGTGAACACCATTGCCGAGCAGCCCGAAATCAGTGGCGACGCCGAATTGGACGTGCGCCTCACGCCCACCACGACCTACACCGTCAGCAACGACGTGGAAGTGGGCTTCAGCATCGCGCCTGAAGAGGCTGGCACCCTCGTTCCCGCCAACGACGGCAAGAGCGTCGTGGTCACCTGGAGCAACGAGTACAAAGGCCAAGTGGTGCTGACCGCCACGCCTGTTTCGGAATGCAACAACGGCGAGGGCACACTGGACATTCTTGTCAAGAACTCGACCGATGTGAACGAACACAACCTCAACGCGGCCATCTACCCCAACCCGACCGACGGCAACGTCACCATCGAAGCTGAGGGTATGCAACGCCTCACCGTGGTGAACGAACTTGGCCAGGTGGTATACGACGCCGAAGTGAACGGTGATTCCGCCACCCTGAACATGAGTGCCTTCGGCACGGGCGTGTTCATGGTTCGCATCTATGCCGAGAACGGCGTGGGCGTGAAACGGGTGACAGTGATCCGTTAATGTTTGTAGGGCTGTCACATCGTGGCAGCCGCAGGTTGAACGTCCTGCGGCTGCCGTGATACGACAGCCCTACAACCGTGATACGACAGCCCTACAACCATGGTACGACAGCCCTACAAACCATGAAAATAATTGCGGCTGCCGTGATACGACAGCCCTACAAGCCCAAAACAAAAATGGCTGGCCTCTCCAGGTCAGCCATTTTTTTTGCAATTCCGAGCCCAATTGGCTTCATTTTTCAAAAAAAACGTATCTTTGCACTGCAAAAACGGTCGCCATCGACACCTATTTTTGCAGTAAACAAGAAGTGCTATGGAACAAATCATCGAAAGGAAACAACTCGTAAACGACTTACTCTCAAAAAGATGGAACGGAAAAGTCAAGATTATCACCGGAATACGACGCTGCGGCAAGTCGTTTCTGTTGTCGACACTCTACAAGAAACGTCTCCTTGACGAAGGCGTGACCGATGATTGTTTTGTGGAGATAGCCCTCGACAGGAAAACAAACATCAAATACAGGAACCCCAACCTGCTTTTTGATTATGTCGTCAACAAGACGCAAGACCCAGACAAACGATACTATGTTTTCATCGACGAGATACAATTGTCTTTTAAGATCAAAAACACCGACATCGACGAGCGTCTGGTTCCCGAAGAAGACCGCGACCTGCTCTACACTACTTTCTACGACATCCTCAACGAGCTCGCATCACGAAAGAACCTTGACGTATATGTGACTGGCTCCAACTCAAAGATGTTGTCAAAAGACATCATCACCAATTTCCGTGACCGTGGCACTGAAATCAAAGTCTATCCTTTGTCATTCAAGGAATACTACCCTGTTTCAGGACTGGAAAAAACCGAAGCATTCGAAGAATACCTGACCCATGGCGGCATGCCTTTGGCTGTCCTCCAACCCGATGAAACCGAAAAAAGAAAATATCTCAAGGACCTTTTCGAAAACGTATTCTTAAAGGACATCATTGAGCGTTACAGGATCAAGGATGACGAGGTGTTGTCGGCCTTGGTGGATTCCTTATCGTCGTCGGTGGGATCGCTCACCAATCCGCACAACCTTGCCAATGCAGCAGGTTCGCTGATGCATCGTAGCACATCCGACCACACCATCAAGAACTATATCGATTATCTGGAAGACGCCTACCTGTTTATGGGCGCCAAGCGATACGACATAAAGGGAAAGAAGTATTTTGACAGCACCCAGAAATACTATTCCATGGATTTGGGGTTGCGCAATGCCCGGCTCAACTTCAGGCAACAGGAGCGCTCACATCTGATGGAGAACCTGATTTTCATGGAGCTCGTCCGCAGAGGCCATAATGTCGATGTCGGAGTGGTGGAACTCACCAAAGTCATCGACGGCAAAAAACAGAAGTCGCAATATGAGATCGACTTTATCGTAAATACGGGCAGGGAAAAAATATACATCCAGTCTGCCTTGAACGTTGATACTGAAGAGAAACGACTGCAGGAGACCCATTCCCTGAAAAACACAGGCGATTTCTTCAGGAAGATGGTCATTCTCGACGGCTCGGCCAAGCCATGGGTCGATGATGAAGGGATCACCTATGTGGGGGTGATTCCGTTTTTGCTGGAAGACTAGCCGTCAGAAAAAAAAGGATGGCCGTGTCTCACGACAGGGTCATCCCAAAAGTAATACAAATGAATCAAATGACCCGTCCCCGGGAGGGACGGTTTTTTTGTATCTTCTTACGATTAGATTAGTCTTCTTTTCTGCGCTTGCCAAGCAGGTAGGCACCAGCCAAACCAGCCAGCACCACGATGCCTTC
>CAMUYT010000010.1 GCA_947164955.1 uncultured Bacteroidales bacterium
GCGTCAATTCGGTAGAACCATCGTTCCAGCCCACAAAGGTGAAGCCGCTGTTGGGGGTGGCTGTCAGTGTGGCGGTTTCGCCATAATGGTAGGATCCGCCGCCTGTTACGGTACCGCCATTGCTTGGGTCGGCGTTGACGGTGATGGTGTAGGTGCTGGCCAGGAAGTTGGCCGTGAAGCTGAGGTTGCTGTTCACCGTCACGGTGCGCGGGTTGCTTGTGATGCCGTCGTTCCAGTGGCTGAAGATGTAGCCCGGGTTGGCGGTGGCCGTCAGGGTAATGGTGGTTCCAGCGGGATAGGCGCCTGTGCCGTCCACGCTGCCAGCGTTGGCAGGTCTGACGTTGGCCGACACGTTATAGTAGGTGGTGCCCACTTCGCTGAAGATGGCTTTGTAGTCGGCGTTGCCTGTCACCGTCACTGGGTGCGGGTTTTGGGTTGAGCCGTCGCTCCAAGCTTGGAACTGGTAGCCGCTGTTGGCGGTGGCTGTCAGCGTGGCCATGTCGCCGTAGTGGTAACTGCCGCCGCCGCTCACCGTGCCGCCTTGTGGCGGGTCGGCCGCAACGGTGATGGTGTAGCTCTGTTGCAAGAAGTGAGCCGTGTAGGTGGCATCGCCGTTGACGGTGATGCTACGCGGGTTGGTCGTGATGCCATCGTTCCAGTGGCTGAAGGTCCAGCCCATGTTAGGTGTGGCAGTGAGATAGGTCGTGGTGCCTTGTGGATAAACGCCTGCACCCTCCACCGTGCCGGCTCCAGCTGGCGACACACTGGTGGTGATGGTATAATAGTTTACTGATGGTTCACCGAAGACCGCAGTATACGAAGCGTTTTCGGTGACGGTGAAGGAATAGGAAGGATTGGTTGACACCTCTGCACCGTTTTTCGTCCATTTCAGGAATTCATAGCCGCTGGCGGGCGTAGCTGTCAGCGTGCAAGTGACACCGGCGTTGTAGGTGCCGCCACCCGTCACCGTGCCCCAGGCGTTGTTGTTGGCGTTGGCCGTGATGGTGTATTGGGCGATGGCTTCCTCGACGCGTACGTCCTTGATGTACCAGTTGTGGGCGAAGGTGCCTTCATACTCAAAGCTGAATGAGATATTGTGGCCAGCGTAAGCCCAAAGTGGGATTTCCACATCCGTCCACGAGCTGGAGAAATTGCCATCGTCCCAAATCATTTCGAGGTAGTTATTGTTTGGATTGGGGATGCCCGTGCCGTCGAGCAAGATCCAAACCTTGTTCGACATGTCCGAACCCGATGAGGAGCTCTTGGTCTTAAACCTCAGCACATAGTCCTTGCCGCTTTCCAAAGTAATGTTGGGCGACACGAGGCAGCCATATTGTTCCACGCCCTGTTGCCCCCACGGATGGTAGGCGCATTGCTCTGAAGTGTTGTACTGCCAGCACTTGTTGCCGCCGCTCATGTCGTAGTCGACGACATACCAGCAGGTGCTTTGCAGATTCCAATTGTCGAAATTATATATATAAGGTACGCTTTCTGTATCGCATGGACTCCATTCCTCGGTGACGCTCACGTCGTCAATAAGCCATGTGTGGGCATAGGTGCCTGTGTATTTGAAGGCGATGTAGATGGCTTGGCCTTGATACCCATTTAGATTGATCTCAACGTCCTTCCATGTGCTTGACGGGGAACTTTGTGTCCACACTTGCGTGAAATCGCTAGTATTGGTGCCTGTGGTTGAAATCCACACGCCTTCATAACTATAGTCATTTGGGTATAACTCGTAACTCTTAAAGGTCAGCTTAGTGTTGTCTCTGCCAGGTTGCAGGAAGAGTCTGGGACTGATGAGCCAGCCTTCCTGGGCTACACCCGAAGGCCCAAACGTGTGTCCTGCACAATAGTCGCCTGTAGCGGGTGTCGATACTCGGTCGCCGACCCTTTGCCAAAACGACAACTGAGAACCGTTATTGTTGTCTTGGTCAATAGTGGTCCAGCAGGGCCAATCGGTGCTTCCCATCTCGAAGCCTTCGGTGAAAGGGAGGGCGCGGATTTCGCTGTCGGTGCATTCAGGTTCATCGATGAAGAGGCCCGTGATTCTCTCGCAACTGGAGGGCGAGTAAAGGTAAGAGTCATTTCTCCAAATCCTACCTGTGCCGCCTTCTTGGCCAGCATAATAAACACCGTTGCTATTGGCCACCACCGAGGTGATATAGCCACTCGAGCTATAGAGTTGGACGCCGTTTTTATAAACCTTGTCCTGCCCACAATCTTGGGCCACCACATAAATATTGCCCGCATCATCGATATAGATTTTATGACGGTCATAATCAGAAGACGAACATGTATTGAGCGTATACACCTCTTGTGTCGCGCCGTCGGTGATACTGGTTTTCCACACTTTCACCGTGTAATTAATACCAACATCAACGACACCTACGGTCCAAACATAACCATAATAGTAGCAAATGTCATAGATTCTTGTGCTAGCAGGGAATTCATGGAACACCTCGGATCCTCTCCAAATCACACCATGATAGTTGGAAGAGCTCGTGTATTGGTAGCCGCACGAATAAAGATAGTCTTCATAGTGCGTAACGCCGTAGACACCACTCTCATAGTTGCCATCGCCCATCTGGCGGTAAACGGCTGCGTCGTTGTCTTTCCACATCACGGCTGTTCTCACATTGTTGATGCTCTTACAACCCACTGCGTACAAGCTGTTGTTATAGGACATCCTGTACAAGTCGTAGATCCTTCGGCCTTCACCTGTCGGTGAATCCAAATAAGTGCTGCCATTCTTCATCACATCGGCATAGTAGGGAAGACTGTTATAATAGACGTTTTTCACCCAATAAACATCACTGCCATACACATCGACGCCGGTGCTCTCTCCAGCGTAGGAGCTCCCTAATGACGTGTTGTACATTATCGTGCCGTTTTTGTACACAGCAGCCTGTGGGACGCTGTTACTTGTGTAGTAGCCGCAAGACCAAATGTCTTGGGCCACTGTCATGCCGGCGAAAGCCATCACCGACAGGATTGCGAGTAAAATTTTTTTCATAGATTTGATATTTTAAGTATGTGTTTTAATTAGTAATTGTTCAAGACTAAATTGCATGATCTGCCCTTCACCTGATTAAGGTAAGGTGTATTTACGGCGGTAAAACTACAGGAGATTTTGGGAACGATTGTAAGTAAATTTACTTATTAGGGCAAAAAAATCCCTTTTTTTTCATTTTTTTGCCACCAAATCGGCGTCGTAGGCATACTTTACCAGGTCGGAAGTGGTCTTGAGGTCGAGCTTTTCGAAGATATGGCTTTTGTGCACTTCCACCGTGCGGCGGCTCAAGCCAAGGTGGTCGGCGAGCTGCTGGGCCGACAAGCCTTTGGCGCACAGCTGGATGATCTCTATTTCGCGAGCCGACAGGTCGGCTTTAGCCTTGATGCGGTATTGCAACGCTTCGGTGTCATCATCGCGCCTGAACAGGGCGTCGAGCTTGGCTTTCATCTCTTCCTGGTCCATGTTCTTGCCCCAATAGTCATCCACGATGCCTTGGGTGCGACCGACGACTTTGGGGTTGCTGATCTCGCCCGAAAGCAGGACGATTTTGGCCTTGGGGCTGAAAGCACGCGCACAATCAATCACATTGACGCCGTCGCCGTCGGGCAAGAAGTAGTCGAGCAGGATGAGGTCCACCTCATCGCCGTGTTGCTCAAGGAATCTCTTGGCCGATGCGACGTCTTCGGCTTCGCCGACAACGATGCAGTTCATACCCAAGTAGTTGAGCGACAAGCGGGCGCCTACGCGATAGAGCGGATGGTCGTCGACGATGAGGATGCGTATAGGCTGTTGTTGGTTCATTTCTTTATGCTTAGTGTTACCGTGGTCCCCACGCCTTCTTCGCTTTCGATGGCCATGGTTCCACCGTTGCGTTCCATCATCTGCTGGCTGACGAAGAGGCCGATGCCCGTGCCCGACTCGCCGCTGGTGCCTTCGGCCGACGTGGGTATCGCCTTCAGCAACTTGCCTAATTTTTCCTTGCCGATGCCTTTGCCGTGGTCGACGACCTTGAGCTGGTAGCGCTCGCCGTCATCCTCGGCCTCCAAGCGGATCTCGCCTTCGGCGAAGGAGTATTTCACCGCATTCGAGAGGATATTCTGGAACACCATCTCGATGGTTCTGCGGTCGTCGTTGCCCATCCAATCCTTGGGAATGGCATTGGTGACCTTCAGCCGCTTCTGTCCGATCTCGAAGGCGAGGCTGCGCGCCACCCTGTCGACCATTTCGCCCAGGTTGAAAGGCTCGGCCTGGCTTACTGTGTCGCCAATCATGCCCTTCACCCAGCTGATGACGTTAAGGATTTTGGACTGTAGTTCCTTGTTCGACGACCTTAGCACAAACAAGTTCTCCTTCAGGTCTTTGTGTGGCATGTCGTCGATGAACTTGCAGATGAGGTCGAGGACTTTCCCCTGCCCTTCCACTGGTGTCTTGATGTCGTGCGAGACCACGGAGAACAATCGGTCCTTGGTATGGTTGAGGCGGGTCAACGTTTCGTTGTGTTTCTTGCGTTGCATGGCGTTGCGGGCCACCACCACGACCAAGACGAGCAGCAAGGCGACCACAAGCAGCGACAAGTAGAGCAAGCGTCGGCTTTGCCGGGTCTTCTCCTCTTGCAGTTCCAGTTGGTGTTCTTTCTCGGCCATTTGGTATTTCACTTGGTAGTCGCGAATCAAGGCTTGCTGGTCTTCATTGTAGATGGAGTCTCTCATCTTGTTGCATTCCTCGAGATAGCCGACGGCCCGTTCGGGGTGCGAGGCCCTTGTGGCCAAGAAGGCCCCTTCGAGGCACTCCATTTGGAACTGGTTGTACTGGTTCTGTTTCGCTATGTCAAGGGCTTGGAGGAAGAGTTGCTCTGAGACCATGTCGTCGCCGCGGTCGTGGGCGTATTGGCCGTTGAGTATGATGATGAGGGTCTCGAAGTAGAGTTCCTTTTCGCGTTGGGCGATGACGAGTGCGGTGTCGAGTTGGGCATGGGCATCGTCATGGCGTCCTGCCGCTTGGTAGGCTTTCGACAAGGCGATGCGGCGGTTGATGAGTTTTTCCTGGTTGTCGCCATATTGTTGCGACAAAGCCATGGCTTGTTCGGCAAAGTCGATGGCCTCGGCTTGGGTTTTGTCGTGTCGCGGGTCGTCGGCTTCCATCAGTCCGAATTGCATCAGTCGGACCCCCGACAGGTTCTGGTAATAGGTGGCCAGACTGAGGTTGGCCATCGTGTCGGTACCCACGTCGCCCAACATCTCGATACACTTCCAATACATCTCCTCCGACTGGTCGTATTCCTCCATGTCGAAATAGATCGAGGCGATGTTGTTCATGACGTACCGTTTGTTGACGGTGGCCATCTCGCCCCCAATTTCGTCCATGATCTCGGTGCAAATATTGTAGTTGCTGATGGCTTCGTCGTATTGCCCCATGCGCATATAGGCTCCAGCGATGGTGTTGTAGCATCCGGCCACGTTGTACATGTCGCCCGCCTGTTCATAGAGCTCCAGGGCCTGTTCGGTGTAGTCGATCACCTCAACGAAACGGCTCTCGTTGAAGCATTGCAGTATCTTGGCCCTAAGGCTGTCGGCGTCTTGTGCCTTCAGCCCTATGGCGAGACAGGCAAGGATGATTGTATAAAGCAGTCTTTTCATTTCTAGTGGATCAGGTCGCAAAATTAGCAATGATTTCTGAGACGGTTATAAGTAAATTTACTTATTGGCTAAACTCTTTTGAGTGTCCTTTCTTTGGATGAATTTATGTAATTATTTTATAATCAAATAATTAAATATTTAATACAATTAGACGCTTCAAAGATAGTAATATTTCGAGATATTTCTGATTAGCTTCGCATAAATTGCAGAACTTTGTGAGGCGCGAGGCGACGATGAGGGCAGAAAAAAAGGCCGCCCCGCGGGGCGGCCTCGGTGTTTTCAGGCGTCATTACTGCCGCTGATAGACATAGCCGTGGCCGGGTTGTAAGGTTACAACCCCATCCGTCCAGGTCGTGCCGTCGTAGGTGGACACGTTGCCGTCCTTGTCGGTGATGGTGTCGCCATTGGCAGGCGTGATGCCGAGGCTGCCGAGGGCGGTGGCGATGTCGGCGGCTTGCGTGCCCGTGTAACCAATCCAATTATGGCCTGAGAAAATGGTCGGGCTGACATTGCCGACAGGGGCGCCGGTGAGCGCCAGCGAACAGGCGGCACTGGTCTCGATCTTATACATCTTGCCGGGCTCGATGCTGGTGAGCGTACCACTCCAGCTACCGTTGGCATATTCGGCGAAGCCACCGTCCTGCGAGTTGATGAGGAGGCCCGAAGTGCCAAGGGCGGCCTCGATCTGCTCGAGGGTGACGTTGACGGTGGGTGTCCACCAGTTGGCGCCTTTGATGAGACTGACCGTTTGGGTAGCGACCTCAGCGAAGTTGGCCACTAAGTTGCGGTCGGCAGTGACGGTGAAAGTGTAGCTGGCATCGGCCAGCACGGCAGCGTCGTTCTCCGTCCAGTTCACGAAGCCGTAGCCCGTGTTGGGCGTGGCCGTCACGGTGCAGGTCTCGCCTTCGTAATAGGTGGCACTCACCTCCCCTGTCTCGATTTCGCCTTCCACGATGGTGATGTCGTCGACATAAAGCAGATGTTGGTCATAGCAGTTATAATGGCGAATGGCTATGTAACCCATGCCGCTATAGGCGCTCAAATCAACAGTATATTCGTGCCAACTGTTGTCCTCCAATGTCACTTCCAGCTCATAATGCGTGAAGTCGCTAGTGCTAGTGTTGCCCGATTCCGATATCACTACATAGAAAGTCTCTGCAGGATAGTTGCTCATTCGAGCTGCTGCATAGAAAGTAATGCTGCCGCCCAAACGAACTTGTGGCGAGACAAGATAATTGTCAGGGTAAACCGCGCTACCAGAGCCGCCCGATGTGGATGCTGAAATATAGGATTCAGAAAGCATCATTCCAGAAGAAGAATTGTGACATTCTGGAACAATCTGGTTCCCATTGGAGTCATAGGCAACGTATTCCGTGTTATGCATCCAATTGTGCGATGATGTGCCATCAGAGCCTTTCAGGGCTGTCCAGCCCTGCCAGCCGTCCTCAAAGTCATAGGTGAGTTCGTCCCTGTTGCCTCTGCCGCCGAAGGCGACGGTGCCGCCTTCCACGGGGTTGGGGGCGATGGTGACGGTGTATTGCGGGATGGCGGTGAAGGTGGCCGTGTAGGTGGCGTTCTCTGTCACCGTGAAGGTGTAGGTGGCGTTGGTGCTCACCACGGTGTTGCCTTTCTTCCAGTTGGTGAAGGTGTAGCCCGTATGGGGTGTGGCCGTAAGGGTGCATTGGTCGCTCAACTCGTATACGCCACCACCACTCACCGTGCCGCCTTCGGCGGGATTGGCCGTGGCGGTGATGTAGGCTTGGTTCGTATTGCCCACCACCGTGATGGTGCCGAGGTAGGTCACCTTGTTGTAGCCGAACACGCAGAGGGTGAGTTCGTCGCCCGCAGTGAGCGTACCATTAATATTAATGGTGGCGGTGGTGCCGCTCACGGTGGCTTTGCCCAAGATGTTGTGGTTGGCATCGGTGATGGTGGCCACTGCCCCGTTGCCGTTGCTGACGGTGACGGTGTAGGACGTGGCGCCCAAGTCAATGCTGCCAGCGTGGGTGACCGTCATGGCTTGCGGGGTCTTGGTGCGGAGCATCAGCGAGGGGTCGCCGTAGAGGATCCAGGCTTGGTAGGTGCCGACGGCGGATTGATTGGTAGTGCTATAATTGTCAAAAATAGCCATCATACCATTGACCATTGTTCCACCCAAGGTGCGTTTGATGTTGTTGTTGTAGCTCTCCACGAGGATGTCGACAAACTCGTCTTGTGCCCACATGGGCGGAATCCATGGTTGAGAGATGTAAGAGAATGCACCGCCGATGGCACCCGTAGGGTTCGAACCATTAGTGGCATGCATCCAAGTCTCACCAAAGCAATCTCCACTCGAGTAGTCATACTTGCCCACCAAGCAAGCCACCGAGAAGATAAAAGGCAATTTATTGTCGTTGGTTAGGGCGTTGACATAAGTGTTCGTGTAGTAAGGTGAGTGGGACTGCCATCCGGTTTCCTGCCCATGGTTGCAGTAATTGATTATGCCCACGCCACTATTGATATGGTTGCTAATGGTAGTGCACGAAGATGAAGGATATCCGCTCACATTGTAATAATCTTGATAAACAGTGCTATAGCCATAGTTCATCAAATCAGTGCGAAGGTTTTCGATATGTTGGTAATCATCTTCGTTGTTATGGCCGCCACTGCCTGCCGAGGCGCTGATACCCAAGCCATTTTGGCACCAAGTGGCAGATGTGGTAAGGTCACGTTCGTAAGTGATGATACGGTTGACTTGCGTGGCCACTTGAGTCGTGCTGCTGGCCGAGAAACGACCGATGAACACGTCGTTGTAGATGTCGCTACCGACAATTTGGCCATAGGCGTTGTCGCCCTTGCCAGCATAGCTGGAGCCACCACCAGTATAGGTATATCCAGAAATCTGCGCCACATCGCCGACGAGCAGCACGTGGGTCAGGTTGTTGTTGGCGTTGTATTGGTTCTGGATGTATGTCTTGATGGCCGAGTAGGTGCTTCCTGCCGTGCTGGTGCCCACGATGGTGGTGTTGACGCCACGGGTCTTCTTCCAGTTGACGAAATCGGTCATCGAGCTGATGAAGTTGTCGTAGCAGATGATGAGCAGGTCGCCTTCCTCATCGAGGGGTGTGTAGCGGCCCATCGCGGCTTCGTAGTTGATGAAGTGGCGTTGGTAGACGCTCTTGAAGTCGGGGTCCATCTTCACCACGTTGCTGCGGCGGCTCTCGATGGTGTTTTCGCCATGGTCGTCAATCTTGTACATCTCAACGGTCATGTCGTAGTACACGCGGAGCGTCTTGGTGGCGGGGTTGTAGGCGAAGGGATAGACCACCATGTTCTGTCCGCGGAAGTCGCGGATGATGTAAGGGTCGTAGAGTCCCACGTTGTTGGCGGGATAGAAAGCGTCTTGACTGTAGCAGGCGCCGTAGGTGTAAGGCACGTCGTCGGGGTTCACGGTGCGGGGGAAGTCGCCCTTCGACGGGGCCACCTCGATGCCTTCGAAGTCGCGGTACCGTGCCTCCACGACGCGGATGCCCATACGGGCCTTGTCGCCGATGAGCACGGGGATGCCAGTCATGGGCATGTCGGGTTCGCCGGCGTGGGCCGTGCTGACGGCCTTGGGCAGGCTGACGATGTTAGCTTCGCCACGGGGTGTGGTGACACTGGCGGTGTAGAAGCCAGGCACCTGCACGTTGACTTGGATGCTGTTTTCCGAGCTGCTGATGAGTTGGGTGCGGTAGGTCTCGGGCTGGTCGCCGAGAATGGAGGTCCATTGGGGAGCGGCCTGCTGCGCCGAAGCCCAGAGGGCGGCGACGAGCAATAACGACAGAGTAAGATGTTTTTTCATATTTTTGGGATTTTACTTGATTTCGAGACCACAAAAATAGGAAAAATAATACAAAAAAAGGGAAAAAATCGCATTTGAAGGGAGGGGGGGCTTGGAATCCCCCTGGCCCCTTGTTACTCCCCCTGCCCCCTCAAAAGGGGGAAAGGGGGAGGGCCTGCCGGACGTGGGGCGCGAGGCGGGGCTTCGAATCCCCCCTGCCCCCCTTAGAAGGGGGAGGCGCGAGGCGACGCGGCGCGAGGCGGCGACAGGTGGTCTCCTGAGGGGAAACCTAAGCTTATTTTTCCTTCGGTTTTTGTCCAAATCTATAGTTTTTAATACACTTTTGGACGAAAATCATTCAATTTTTGTCCAAATCTATGGTTTTTTACCCACTTTTGGACGGAAAGTTCTCTCTCTGGATTGCTTCCACCGCGTTCTGCTCGTGGCAGGCTTGTGCATCCTTGCAAATCTTTGATTCGATGTATTCAATGGCGCGAGGCGAGGACTAGAGCGCGAGGCGGGTTTTTGAATCCCCCCGCCCCCTTAGAAGGGGGAGGCGCGAAGCGACGCGGCGCAAGGCGGGTCTTCGAATCCCCCCGGCCCCCTTAATCCCCCTGCCCCCTTTCAAAGGGGGAAGCAAAGGGGGGAGGCCTGCCGGACGTGGAGGCGCGAAGCGGCGATGAGGACAAAAAAAGGCCGCCTTGCGGGGCGGCCTCGTTGTTTTTTCCGGCATCAATCACTGCTGCCGGTAGTAGACGTAGCCGTGGCCAGGTTGTAAGGTTACACCACTCGTCCAAGTCGTGCCGTTGTAGGTGGACACGTTGTCGTTCTGGTCGGTGATGGTGTCGCCGCTGACGGGCGTGATGCCGAGGCTGCCGAGGGCGGTGGCGATGTCGGCGGCTTGTGGGCCCGTGTAGCCGAACCAGTTATGGCCAGGCATGAGGGTCAGGCTGACACCTGTAGCGGGTGCGCCACTCATGATGAGGCCGACGGGAGCCGTGGTCTCGATCTTATACATCTGTCCGGGGACAATCTCCGTCAGCGTGCCGCTCCAAGCGTTGTTCTCATAACGCGCAAAGCCACCGTCTTGCGAGTTGATGAGGACGGCATTGCTACCGAGGGCTTCTTCGAGTTGCTCGAGCGTCATCGTCGTGGTGGGCGTCCACCAGTTGGAGCCGGCGGACAAAGTAGGATAGACTTCACCATTGAGGCCTACGTTGGAGGTGACGTCGCCCGTAGCGACAGTCAAGGTCTCGTTGTATTGGCCTTGGCTGAGGTCCCCTTTGAGGCGGACGTAGACGTTAGCAGCGAGAAGGTCTGTGGTCGGGTTGGTGGGGTTGACGGGAGCTTCTCCCCCACCTTCCACGATGGTGATGTCGTCGACCAACAGCGAGGCTTGGTCTGCATCGGCAGTGTGGCGGATGGCCACATAACCTTGACCTGTGTATGCGCTCAAGTCCACAGTCACCATGGTGTAATCTGTAGATGTCACTTGGGTCGCAGGTAGTAATGCGGTAGCAAACTGACCGATCGCATTGGTTCCTGTCGACAAATGAACAGAATAGTAGTCCGTATAACTGGTGTTCGTAATCTTGATGTAAAAAACCATATTTCCACCAAGTGTAATTTGAGGTGAAATCAGCCAATCGTCAACGGCATTGGAGGCATCATAAACGGATCCCACATAATAGTTTCCGCTATTCGTTGTATAAACCGTACCCGAAGAACCGGATGGATTATAGCCGCTTTGTCCTACGGCCCATGTAGTTGAGCCGTTGTCGTCACTACCTACAGTCCATCCTTGCGTGGTGCCATCCTCGAAGTCGTAGGTCAGCGTTTCGCGGCCACTTCTATTGCTTGCCGTAAGGGTCAAAGTAGAACCGAAGGTGCCGTTCTCCGCGTCGCTGATCTCATAATCGGCGGGAGCGGTGACGGTGATGTCGCCCGACAGGTCGACACCGATGACGGCAAAACTCTGCACCGCCGACGGGCCGTCTCCCTCGGCATAGCCGAACCCGGACACGGCGTTCGGCGACACGGCAAGGCTCGCGCTCGCACTGCCCACCTGCATCGTGAAGGTCACCTGGTTGTTAGAAGTGACCTGAGTGCCTGAATTGGAAGAGGCGGAGGCGGGATTAAAGTTGGTGTTATCGTTGTAGATGTACAAAGCGCGGTTAGCACTAGTAGAATAGACATAGAATTTTGGCGAGTTGCTCGAACTGCTCACATAGGAGCCCGTGTTATCGTCCATGCAGACGAGCAGGTTGCTCTCACCATCATACTCGAAGGGAGTGGCCAAAGTGATGGTAGTCCAACCTGAAGAATTGAAGGTGACGCTGCCACTGAACACCTTGTCACTGTTAGAGCAAGTCGCCCAGTCGGTACCACTACTGAAAGCGGTCTTGGAGGTGTGTTTCAGGTAAAGATCAATGTTTCTCGTGGCCGACTTGCTATTCGACACCTTGAAAGCCACCTTGGTGATGGTGCCAGCACTTCCGACTTCAGCCGCAGTATAGATTTGTTGCGTCAAGCTGTAGTTGTAGTATGCGTAGGTCGGCAGGTATTGGTTAGCACTTGTCCCGCTACCAATGGTTATTTCAGCCTCCTGGGTCATCTTGAAGATGCCGACGACGGTGACGTCGTAGGCAGGCAGGACAAACTGGTTGTTCGTCACCGCCACGGTGGTGTTCACATCGCCCGTCTTGAACACGAGCCATGTGCTCAAGAAGTAATCGGCATCAGGCGTAGCCGTCAAAGTGATGGTGGTGCCTGGTGCGCCGCCTGTGGCCGATGCCGCCACCGTTCCATGTTCCACCTCGGCCACAGTAACGGTACAGCCGCTGACGAAAGTAGCACTCACTGTCACGTCGCTGTCGGGCATGGTGAACTGGTTGTCGGTCACGGCGATGCTGTTGTTGTTGGCATCCCTGACGTCCCATGTCGAGAAGAAATAACCCGAAGCAGGGGTGGCACTCAGGGTGACGGTCTCGTTCTTGTAGGCTGTGGTCGGGTTGGCGCTGATGCTTCCGTTCTCAACGGGGTTGCAAGTGATACCATGAGGCATCAGCGCTGTGAAATTAGCCGTATAGGTGGCGTTTTGTGTGACCGTAAAGGTATAAGTCGGGTCGGTGCTCACCACGCTGTTGTCCATCTTCCAGTTAGCGAAGTCGTAATGGGCGTTCGGGGTTGCCGTCAGTGTGCAGGAGGTGTTCCCGTAATATCGACCAGCGCCGCTCACGGTGCCTCCATCGGATGGGTTGACTTCAGCGGTGATGGTGTATTGCGTACCGCCCACGATGCTGATGGTGCCGAAATAGGGTTGGTACTGCTGGCGGGTGACGACCACATAGAGCGTGCCAGTGCTGGGGATGGCATTGGTGAAGTTCACGGTGGCCACACCTGATGTGTTGGCTTCGGCCACGCCGTAGATGACCGAGCTGTTGTCGGTGACGGCGACGTAGGAGCCGGCCACGGCATTCACGGTGATGGAGGTGGTGCCAGGGGTGACTGTGCTGGGTATCGTCACGGTGTTGGCTTCAGGCTTGGTGATGTAAGGCATCACGGAACCATCGCCGAAGGTGTGGTAGAACTGGAAGTAATAGTGGGCCGAGTTGTTGCAGTCGCCATCGGTGACACCACTTGTGGTATTGCCGTTGGTGACGGCTTGCTGCACGGCGAGGTTACCGACATAGAGCAACGACGATGCCGAGTTCCAGTATTGGTCTTCAAACATGATATCGTAAACACCTTTTGAAGAAGCCGACTGAGTCGGGTAGTTGCCTGCCGAGTAGGAATGTGCTCCAACTGCCCAATAAAAGTCCTCATACCAATAGGAATAGGGCGAGCAGCCAACATAGGCAACGGCACCGGCATTGGGAACACGAATCATAGTTTCCGCAAAACAGGCGTTGGTGCCTATGGCAGAACCAGGTGAATAGGTTGTCGAGGTATTGTTGAAGTTACCTGTCAGGCAGCAGTTACCCACGCCAAAGAAATACTTGCCCGTGTTGGTAAGCGTGGCCACATGGGCAGCAGTCATTTTAGGCTGATACCATTCCTGCTTGTCGCCGTGTGCGGTGTAGTTCAGGAAGCACACACCGTTGTTGATGCCATTATAGCAACCGTTGTTCGTTCCAGAATAACCCTGTGTCGAGCTTGTTGACACTGTGGCACTGATAGTGCCGTTTTCAAAGCCACCATAGGTGGTGTTACTTGACTTGAAGTAATAGTTCGTAGCATAGTTGATGGTGGGTTTGGCCACTCTGGCTGTCCAACTCGAATCCCAACCGCCGACAAGGATGACGTTATTCAAGTAGTTGCCACCGTCGGTGAACTCGTATTTTTCGTAGGTCAGCACCTTGTTGATATAGTTGGTCAGGTGGGTGGTGTTTTCCACCGACATACGGCTGTAGTACATGTCGGGAAAGTAGTTGCTGGTGCTTGAAGAGAAATTGACGCTTGCATAGCCAAGGTCGGAGGCACATGACTCGTCGACGGTCTTGGTCATGTATTGCGGCACTTGTCCAGTGTCGCCAATCACCAGCAGATACGTGTAGGCGTTTCCAGCTGAGACCGATGCGTTGTACTTTGTCTTGATGAACGAGGCGATGGCGGTTGCCGTGGTGCCTGCGTTGTTGGTGCCGGTGCCTGTATAATAAATGTCTACATAATAACCCTTTTGTAATTTCCATTGCAGCCAGCTCTCAAGGGCAGCATTGCCTTGGAATCCAGAATAGCAGATCACCAACATCCTCACGGGCGTGTTGTAGAGGTCGGGATGGTCGGTATAGACGTCCGTTATGGCCCTGTTGTTGAACAGCTGTGCATAGACGTTGTCGAAAGCGGGGCTATAGGTCTTCACCAACATATCCTCCGTGGCTTGGGTGTCGGCATCGTCGAAGTGGACTTCCACCTCGATGTCGTTGAACACGCGGAGGGTGTTGTTGACAGGGTCGTAGCTCACCGGCTCGATGGTCATCTTGCCGAGCTGCACGCCACGCATGGTGCCTTCCACGCTCACCACGGCTTGGGGCGTCGAGCGCAGGCCACGGGTCTGGTAGGCCGATGCGTTGTAGACGAAAGGCACGTCCTCGGGTCGCTGGTCCTTGCGCAGCGAAGGCTGACGTGGCACCAAGGTGTGGATGCCGAGGTCTTCGAGGCGGTAGTCCGTCGTGCTGTAACTCGTGATCTCGATGCGCGGCTGTGCGCCGAAGGGCACGGCGATGAGCTGGTTGACGACGGGGATCTGCGGATCGCCTTCGTTGCCGCCGATGACGGTGTTGGGCATGGAGAGCCACGAGAAGGTGCCGCGTTCGCTGTCGTAGTCCTCCGCCTCGATGGTGGAGAAGGAGAACGAAGCCTTGAGGCCCGTCATGTCGCTTTTGACGCATTCAGCCTTGTCGGCCGAACGCAGCTGGATCTGTTGTGCCATGGCGCTGAGGCCGAAGGCAACAAGGATAAGGGTTAAAGACAGTTTTTTCATATCGTTAGGTGATTGTTTGTTGTTTCATTTAGGATTACTCGCCTGTGTAGCCACTGGGTCTGAAATACACGTAGCCGTGGCCGGGTTGCAGATGGGTCAGTTCGCCCTTCCACTGGCCGTCTTCGAAGATGGCGAAGCTCTCATCTTGCGAGTTGATCATGTCGCCTTCGAGCGGCGTGATGCCGTTGAGAGCGGCACGGATGACGACAGTCCCCGCACCCGTATACCCGAACCAATTGAAGCCTGGTTCGATGGAAAGGCTGACCGTGGACGGGCGCATCCCCTCAATCACAAACTCGCAGTCGGCGTTGGTCTTGATTTTGTACATCTTGCCTGGGACGACTTCCTCGACAGCCTCTTCCTGTCCTTCGATTTGCACCAGGTGATCGCCCAGCGCAGCCGTCAATGCTTCCAGACTCGTCGCAACCGTTGGCGCCCACCAATTCCAGCCTTCAACCAAAACCACAGATTGCTCGGCACTGACGGCCGGACAATCGCATTCAGTGAAGAAACTGATGTTGTTTTGCTGGGTTGTGCTTAGGGCAAAGGAGCCGTTGATATAGTACAAGTAATAATTCGTAGTTCCTCCTCCCCAACCTCCGCTGGAAACAGTTACATAAGTGCCATTTTCGTTGATATACCATCTAGCGGAAGAGCTGTTATATGAATTACTCCATGTAAGAGAGGTGCTATACCAACTACTGGACAATGCAAGGTAATGGCCATTATAGGAAATATAATACTGTCCATTGCTTCCATAGGCAGTCAGAGTGACTTGAGGGAGTGTAGTGCCTTCTTCTACCGAGAAGCCGTTGATGTTAGGCTCTACAGTGGCCGAAATGCTTGTCACATTTGAGCTGTTCTGACCTGGCATATAAAGGGTAGTGTCATCGAGATGACCCATGATGTATGTGCCAGCGTCAATGCCAGTCACTGCATTATAGCAATCCGTCTGAACTTCGCAATGGCCAAGATTCACGGTGAGATCCACACGCTGTCCGTCTGTTATGGTCACATCAACTGTTTCGGTGCAATAACCGCTCTTCCTAAATTCAAAAGTATAGCTGCCACCTTTAATGGGTCGGTGGAAATCACCCGCTGAATGCGTAGTGACAAACGAAGTCTCGCTGTCGTGGTTGAGCACAGTCACTTTCACGCCTTCGATAGGTTGGCCTGTGTCGGCGTCACGCACCACGCCATGAACGCCATTACGGCATTGCTCCATGAAGGCTAACATACTATTGTGGTTATAGTTCCAATAACTTGGAAGCAATGAGGCACTGGGAGTTTTGGTGCTGGAGCATTCCACGGTCACCTCGCGGCATTGCCCGTAGGCATTCATGTAGTCCTGCCGGCTACCCGTGATGACATACCAAGCAGCACCGTTAGTGACACCATCTTGATAAGTGTCTTTCATATATGAAGAATAAGTCTGACGGGCAATTTGCACATATTCGGTGCAGACATATTCGTACCAATCCTTGTCAGCATGGTCGTCGTAAACGGCATCCCAAGGATAGTTCATCACCTCTGCTCCACCGTGATAGTTGGCACTCATGGTGAACAGGTTCTCGTCGCCCATGGCCATGGTCCAAACTGTTTCATCCTCATAACTGTTACCATCGGGATGAGCACCTTGGTAGTAATCTTTGTAATTGCGGTTAAGGTCGACGTTATTACCATTATAGCGCTGGGCACTATTGACAGTATTGTTGCCCCCTTTGTAAGTACCATCGGGGTTGGTCAAAGGCATGATATAGATATCAAGGTCGTTCACCAGGTCGACAATACGGCTGTCGGTGCTGGTGCAGAGTTCGTCGATGAGGCGGAGCATGAGGATCATGCCGGTCACCTCGTCGCCATGCATCGTGGAAGTGTAGAGGAACTTCGGCTTGCCCTCGGGGTTCCCATTGTTGATGCGGACACCTAAGAGTTGGCGATGGTTTGTGGTGGAAAGCGTTCCCAAGCTGAACAAAGTGCATTCACGGCCTTCAATGGCATTCCCAGGAAAGCTTTGCATCATAGCAACGTATTGATCATAGGTCAGATAGCTGTCCCAATTATACGTGCCTTGTCCATTCCACATGGTGACGTTGGCACGCAGCGAAGGCGGCGTCTGCAACTCGGGCTGGAAGCCCAGGCTGAGCAGTTTGTCGTATTCCCTTTGGTTGGCGTAGGCGACGACGGTCCGGCCGTCGGTGGCATCGACGGAGCAGACTTGGCTGATCTCGTTGATTACAGTGGGGTCGTCGACGCTGAGGGTGAAATAATACTCACCGCGGTCGCGCATGAGTTGTTGGAGTTCTCGTTGGCTTTGGGCCATGACGCTGTTGCCGATCCATACGGCGACAAACAAGCAAGCAAAACGTAAAAGCTTCATTTTTTGGAATTTTTAACCTGCAAATTTACTAAAAAATTAGACTCGCAAGACAATTTGCTTCCTATTTTTGGTTTTTCATGGAACAGAAAAGGTTCCCGCGCGGGAACCTTTTCTCATTGGAATTTTATGGTAACACAAGGGTTTTCTCAACTTGGGCGTTCGAGTAGTAGATATAGCCTTGCCCAGGTTGAAGATGCGTCAGTGTGCCCGTCCAAGCGCCACTTTGATAGACGGCGTTTTGAGTCGGCGAACTGATGGTATCACCCTCGGCAGGGCTAATACCCAGTTCGGCGAGGCCCACATTCCTTGTTGTGGGGCAACCCAACCAGTTGCTTCCTGGAGCGATGGCCATCTCGACACCGCTGGTGGTAGTGCCTACCATCGTGGTGGATCGGCCTTGATCCATCCATATCTTGTACATCTGTCCAGGAGCAACGTCAGTCAACGTGCCCTTCCATTGGCCATTTTCATAACGTGCAAAGCCTAAGTCTTGTGAGTTGATGAGGTTGGCATCGCCGCCAAGCGTCGTCTTGAGTTGAGCAAAGAGGTCGTTGGCCACGACGTTAGGTGCCCACCAATTCCACGAAGCCGGCAGGTCTTTCCGTATGGTCACGGCTACTCCATCATTGGCGATGAGTTGTGCGCCATTCTCAATGACGAGATTACCTGGACGGCTGTTGCTCAAACGAGCGTTGACGGTGAAGCAACTGTTCTCTGTCAGCAACAGTGTGTCTTTTCTACCCATTTCAGTAGCCTCATCGGAACTGGCATTACCCAGCACAAACGCTGAGAAATTGGAGTCTTCAGACTCACGGCCAAAATAGTTGGTCCTCACCGTATATTTGTATGCCGCATTGTTACCCAGTCCCGAGTCAATATAGGTCGTGTCCGTCATGTTTTGCATTATGCATTCCCCATTGCGGTAAAGGTTATAGGTGTAGTCGCCATCGGTAACCGCAGCATAGATAATCCAGGTGCATCCTGTAGCATGATTCCATGTACTTCCATTAAGAGAATAATAGTCGCCATATTCATTCTCCATGTCAGCCAACAGGAATTGGGTGACATTACTTGAATAATATACAATCCACAAATCCTTTGTATAGTCCAAAACCACTGGATTACTGAATGTCAAAGTCTGCCATCCGGCATTGCTCGAATAGGTGCCCGATGCAGTGGCGATTGCCGACCCTGCTGGGGCATCGTTTGAGGTTCCTTGATAGATTGAGACCTGATAGGTGCCTGCCTCATAGATGTAGGTCTCCACGCTCGTCATGGCCATGCCTGCATAAAACGACATCTGTGAGACCGGAAAACGGATGGCCCAATAAGCTCCTGTAGTTCCAAGGCTCGAAAGCCAGATGCTGCCATTATAGCCATTCAGCTGTTCAATTTCATAGGAGCCGCTTTCCAAACCATCCCAAGTGATTGTCGCTTTTTCACCCTCTAAAGTCGCGGTCAAATCGACAAGTGGGCCTTTAAACTCCTGGTACAGCGTGGTCACCTCCGAGATTTCCGACAACTCGCCATTGAAATCGACGCCCCTCACGTAAAACGACAAGTCGCCATAAACACTGAGGGTGAAGGTATATGCCGTCGACGTCAAGCCCGAACCTATCAGCATGTCGTTGCAATACACATTATAGGAAACGGCCAAGTCGGAGGCATCCCATGAGATGCCAAACAGGTCCTCGTCGTTTGTCGCGACAAAGTTCTCAGGAGCGGGAAATGAGATGGAAATCTCAGCGACATTCGAGTTCTGCGAGATGCCATTGCTCGAGTTGACACACCTCACATAATAGCGGTTCGAGCCGTAAGGAGCTGTGACGTCGGAATAGGATGCTGTTGTGCCTTCATATATCAACACTGAGTTTCTGAAGAGTTGGTATTTAGACGCTCCCGATACGGTGTTCCAGCTTAAGTTGACGTCGCGTTGTGAGACATCCTGCACCAAAGTGGCGGTAAGCGTAGGGGCACTTAAACTGCTATAGGTAGGCTGAATGCCAAAAATAGCGGCTTGGCTAGAGTTATAGGTCCCCGATGAGCCCGACCCTGCCCCGCCTGTACCGGGATTCAGGTTGCTGACCAAGAAGTAGCCGTCGTACATACCGCTCCAGCCCCAGTTGAAATGGAAGTAGTTGTCGCTGTCGTAGCCGTCGCACACGAAAGCATGACCACCACCCGTGCCACTACCACTGTAATAGACGGGGCGTCCTGCATTCAAATCGGTTTTCAGCAAATTCAGCCAAGAACTAGAATAACTTTGTTTTGTCTTATAGCTGATGGTGCTACTGTTATAGCGGAAGTATGAAGTCAAGGCATCGTCAACGTCGGTAGAATAGGCACCGCTGCCATCAGTGCCATAACTCATCGACACAGAAACGCCACAATGGTACATCAAGGTGGCCACAGCGGTTTGTTGAGCTTCCGTGCTGTTTTCGTCATAGGTGTTGGTCATATTGGCCCAGTCGTAAGTGGTGTTACCGAAGTTGACACTTAGCGTTTGGCTGTTCCAACGATAACTTTTCGAACCATTGCCTTGGATAGGCCAGTTCCAAAACTTCATCACTTGGGCCATGGCGGTGGCAACGCAACCTGTGTAGGTAGCCGTTCCGCTAACGGTGGGGCACAACTGGTTGTAGGGGTCGTCTTGGTCCCAAAAAGTTTGGATCAATGGCGCGACCACCACCGTAGCGCGGGCGCCTCGGTTTCCGCTATAGAGATCATGCCATTGCTGGGCGACTTCGGCGGTGGCTGTAGCTCTGCAGTCGATAGCCGACTGTATCTCGTCGCTATAACCCTGCAGCCAAGCACGAACGTTGTCGGGCATCGTAGCAGGATCGAAACTGCCCGTCAGCGAATAGCCCAACACAGGTTGAACACGGTCGTCGGCCGACATCACAATGAAGCCTGGGTTGGCGTTGTAGATATAAAGGTTGCGGAAGCCAGCGGCCTCTGTGAGGTCGATGAGGCGAGTGGCGTTTACGCCATTGTTACTCAAGAAGGTCTTGGCGGCCTTTTGCGCTCGTGCTGTGTCGATGGAATCGGCAAAGGCCATCGCAGGCAGGGAGGCCATCAGCATCAAAGAGAATAGAACCTTTTTCATAGAAATAATTTATGTATTAGACGCTTCAAAGATAGGAAAATTTGTTTTTGGAAAAATGGTTAGGAAAATTTTTGGCTTTTTTCAAAACTCCAGCGTCTTCTGCACTGTGTCCGCAGAGTAATACACATAACCCTTGCCAGGCTGGAGCGTTGTCAGCGTGCCTTGCCATCCCTCTTGGTAAATGGCGAAGCCTTCGTTTTCGGAGATGATTTTATCACCGCTGGCAGGCGTGATGCCGAGGTCGTCGAGGGCGACGGCTTCGACGGTCGGACAGCCGAACCAATTGGCGACGCCAGGATAGATGGCGACACTCACATCGGCAGCGGGCGCGCCGCTGAAGTCCAGTTGCGTGGCATTGTCGGCCCAGATCTTGTACATCTGTCCAGGGACAACGTGGGTCGGTGTCGTGCCGTCATGCCCATAGGCCTGCACGGCATCGAAGAGGCCGTCAACGTCCGCTTCAACGGTAGGCGCCCACCAGTTCCAGCCGGCAGAAAGGGTGACGGATTGCGTGGCCGTCGGCGTCGTCTTCTTGTAGAGCTGAATGGGTTGTTGGTTGGTATATGTACTTGACTTGAAATAGCGGAAACGGTTTTGGTTTGAGGCATTGTTGAATCGCAGATGCGCTCCCACCGCTCCGACGATGTCGATGTCGTTGTCGTTAAACGATACCGTGTTGACATAAGCCATGGTTTGACTTGATTTCAAGCCGTTGTCATCTGTGGTCTGCCCAATGTAATACCCACTGGCACTCCGAATGGAATAGCCGCCGTCAACAGCGGCAATCGTAAACATAGCCGCATCAACGGTTTCGGTAGCTGCGATGGTGTTGTTTTCGATCGTAACACTGATGGTATTCCCCGTGGCATCGAGCGTGATCAAACCACCGTCAAAGGCCAAACTGCCGTTTTCGTATACAATCAAGTATTCCCCGCTCCAGTCGTCGGGCGCGGCGGTGACTTTCACGTAATCGCCCTCGGCAGGGTCGTCGCCGCCTGGGTCGTCGCCTCCCCCACTCCAGTTCTCGTCCCAAATCATGCGGGCGTATTCGGGATGGTCGATGAAGGGGTTGCGGTTGTGCTGGTAGTCGGCGTAAATGGCATTGTTACGGTCGATTTCCTTTTGGCTCACGGGGTCTTGTTCGTTCCATTCCATGAGCATGGCGATGGCCCACGGCAAGAGCTCCGACTTGCTGGTCATGCCGCTGGCGCCCCAACTGCCATCCTCTGAATAATAACGCACGCTCATATACATAAGCGCACGGGCGAAATCGCCCTTATAGGCGTCGATAGGCTCGAACACCGTGCCCGTGTAGCCCAAAGAGGTTTTGCAAGGCCCCAACTTCGAGCCATTCCTTGAAGTCCAAGAAGCGGATTGCACTTCGCCGTAGGGATAATTGTCACGTTTTTGGTTGACGAAGCCATCGGTAGGGAAAATGTGGTGCAAGTCGGTGCGCGGCGTGGTTTGCTCGTTGAACCAGCTCTGTGGCCACGAATGCTCACGGTTGTAACAGTCGCCCTCGGTAGTATAGCTCCCACATTGGTTTTGGCCCATCTCAAAGGTATAGGGCGGCGTACCGCCTGGCACATCGGAATACATGTCCCAGACGATGCCGTTGCCTTTGTTGTCGGTGCTCCAAAAGGCGTTCCATAGATTATAGTATGAGACCGTGGTGTGTCCCTTGATGATGTCGTGCAAGGCCACCTTCAGTGCGTCGCCGGTCTTGCCGTTGGCAGCGTTGTAGTAGCCGCTCGGGACCTGGGCCATGAGCGGGGCTGCCATCAGGAGGGCAAACCAAAACAGGATGTATCGTCGGCGTTGCGGCATCTATCGTTTCGAGGTGGTTTTCAGCGGACAAAGGTAGCAAAAAAAAGCCGACCGCAGCTGCGGTCGGCTTGCATAACCGTTTCTTTTGCCGGATAAACTGGCTGATCGGACCCACGAGGGGCTTCGATTATTCCTCTCTGCGTTTCTTGCCCACGAGGTAGGCGGCGCCGAGGCCCAAGAGCACGGCGATGCCGCTGCCCACGGGAGCGTCTTGGTTCTCAGTCTTGCCATGGATCGGCAGACCAGGAGTGGCCATGCCACCAGTACGGTCGATGTTCTCCGGAGTCTCAGGCGTGTTGCCGCGTTGGAACAGGCCGCCGTTGGGGTCGGCGAAGGAGGTCATACCCAATCCGAGGACGATTGCGATTGTCAAAACTAATTTCTTCATCGTATTTTGTTGTTTTGTTATTCGATTATGTTTTTACTTCACGATTACTTTTTGCACTTTCACGTCATTGCCGTTGATGAGGCGGAGCATATAGACGCCGGCGGGTTGGTTGAGGCTGAGCTCGGCGTTGCCGCTGATGGTCTCGGTGCTGAGCACGCGGCCCATCACGTCGACGACTTGCAGGGTGGCCTCACCGAGGTTGCTGACCATCCATTCGCTGCCGTTGAAGAAGGCGAACTGATCTTCGTCCATCTCGTCGACGCCGTTGTTGGCGTTGAACACGAGGCGGAAGCGGCTGGCGTAGTCGCTGGTCTTGGCTTCGAAGGTGTAGCTTGGGGTTTGGAGCAGATCGATGTCGTTGCCGGTCATATTATCAATAAGGTGCATGTAACGCATCTCGGTGTTCTCGGCGCTGAAGCTGAGGGTGTAGGTGCCGTTCTCGGAGGCGCGGAAGCTCACGGGCATCTCGCCTTCGTTGGCGCTGCGTACCACGGCGTAGTCGTTGTCGGCTTGGGCGAAGTAGATCTTCGTGTTGTTGGGGTTGAGTTGGAACTTAGGCAGTTGATCACCTTCGCCGAAGCGGACGATGGCGCGGTCGACGACGGTGCCACGGTTGCGGCTGAGGTTCATGACAACCTTGCCAAGATTACCATCCAGAGGAGCGGTCCATTCGAATTCTTCGCCGTCTTCGGTCGCGATGACGAAGAAGCCTTGCTTAGGCTCAACCGTACTGCTCTCGCTTGCAATGAGCTCACCAATGGTTGAGTTCATGATGTAGAAGGCATGGCCAGGAGCAATGTTAGAAGTAGCCGAAGGATTGCCTATCAGGTTCCAACCCGCTAAGGTCCCAGTGCTTTGCTTGGAAAGGACAATAGGAGTTCCGTCGTAAGGCGTGCCCGCAAGGGTGAAGGTATAGGTTGGCGTCTCGGCAGTAGCCTTCTTGGCATAGAGGTAGCCCTTACCAGGTTCGAGCGTGGTGAAGGGGTGCGAGCCATCTTCCTGCTTATAATTGATCCACTCAAGTTCTTGGCTTTCGTCATAGGAATAGAGGTCGAAGTCACCTTCGGTTAAGCCAGCGACATCGGCGATATTCACGGTGACGGGCGAAGCGATGAGGTAGTAACCAGCCTTGCTCTCTGCATCGGTGTAACCGTTGATGGTGAGTTCGTAAATTTCAGGTTCGGGAGTCTCTTCTTCCTTCACATAGAGATAGACAGGATTCTGTGAATCAGAGGCATAGCAGGAGAACAATGTGCTGACACTATTGTACTGCATCACATTGCGAGTATAATCTCCTTGCGCAACTATGGAAGCAACACCATCTTGATTAAATGTAATATTCCACTTGCCATTGTTATCTAATGCATCTTCGGTTCTCAGATAGTTGCTACTGCTACTTGCAGCATATAGGAAACCTTCTTTCCTAAAGTCATAGATGCAATACAAACTTCCTTCACCCAGACTTTCAATGTAGAACTCATAGGCTTCAATTCCTTCTTCAACAGTCGCGGTATTGTCATCAATGCTGATGCCTACAGCCCCGCGGTTATTGTTATTCTGGTCTCCCATAGCATAAGCATCTTCTTCATCTTTGCCAACGATGATATAAATCCGACCTTCCTCAATGCTGGTTGCCAAGGTATATGTGCCGCCCTCAAACGGAGCCACATAAGCGGCTTGGCTGACGGTGACGAGGTCGGAGTACACCTCGTTAGCCTCATCATCGAGAGCATAGACCTTGAAGTAAGCGGTGCGGGCTTCGCCTTCGTTGGCAGCAATTATGTAATCAACAGTCAGAGTAGTCTCATTGATTTCAGCGGAAACCCATTCAGGCTCATCAGTAACAGTGACACCAGTAGCATCAGTGTACCAATAAATGCTCGCGCCAAGGCTGGTTTCTATTGCGGTATAGGTCACGTTCAGGGTGCCTTCGGTTTCGGCGGCAGTGGCAGTAATTGTGGTCGATTCAACCGTGATGGCTGGGACAGGAGCCACGTATTTAGCAAGAGCGATATTGCCCAAACCGACATTGCCAGAGGATTTATTAGTATAAATCCACTTGATGTAGCGGACGTTTTCGCCCAAGTCGGTAAATTCTTCGTTTTGGGTGCCTGTAATTTCTGTGTAAGTTTCCAAATCTGTGTAAGTCACACCGTCTTCAGAGGTCTGCACAGTGAAGGTACCGCCGCTGAAGCTATTGTTCTTGATGTCGAAGGTAAGGGTGCCGGGTTGTTCGTTGAAATGAAGGATCAGCCAATCACCTGTGCCGTCAAATTTTAGTTTGGGTGAGTTGCTATAATCAGATCCAAGACCTTCTTGAGTCAAACCAGCAGTGCTCTCGATATCAGCCACTCCGCCATTGAATACGAAAGGAAGCGTGGCATAGTCGGCAACAAAGTGCCCTTGCGTCACAGTGACGATTACATTCTCTGCACCTTCATAAGAAAGGGTAACCGTAGCCGTACGGTCAGCAGTGCCTTCATTGGCGGTGCAGGCAAAGGTGACAGCACTTTCGCCCACACCGATATTGCTAATCCAATCGGCAGTCGTTGTGGCATCAAGTGCAACGCCTGTCACGGGGTTGGTAACCGTATACCCGATTTCGCCTAAAGTGGCATTATATTCCAATGCAAGTGTTTCATCCGCATTGATAATAGGATAGGTAGGAAGCGTTAATTGAACAAGTTGGCAATTTTGAGCGAACTCATATGTTGAATTATACTTAGTCAAATTGCCACTTACAATAGCTGAAGCCCCAACAACAACATTAGCAGCTTCGTCACCCGTGCATCGGTAAGCCTGCAAGAAAATTTCGTCTCCTTCTTCATCAACCATGTTAAAAGTGATATTGCCATATTGCGTGCTATAAGCCGATACAATTTCCGAAACAATACCCCTGGCATAAACACCTTGAGTACCAGCGTTGGCATCAATGGCGGCGCGGGCATCAGCAACGGTGTAGGGGTCTTCCAAAGTGCCAGCGTGGTTCAAAGTGATGATGGTGTATTCAGCAGTGGCAATAGCGCTATTGTCGTAGTCAGTAGCGGTGGCCATGGCCTTGATGGTCATATTTGAGCTGACACTGATAGGATTGTTATAAACTGTGCTGTTTGTGGTAGGATCGGTGCCATCGGTGGTGTAGTAAATGGTGGAATTCTCAGTAGCGCAGTTGATACTCACGGTTTGAGCTTCAGTGTATGTGCCTGCGGCAGGGCTGAAGGTGGGAGTAGCGCAGGTGGTAGTGCTGCCTGCTTCTTTCTTGTAAAGAAACGCATCTTTTTGAGTTTTTTTATAGCAAGCAAAACGCAAACCAGAACTTGCGCTATTATACTGCAATCTTCTTGTTTCACTATAAGAAGCAGGAACTATTTCATTAGTAGAAAGAATCCATCTATATTTGTTATCAGCTGGAGCTTGTGTACTAAAATTAAGATTATTGCCATCACTAGTCAAACCAAGATATTTAGTAGAAGTAATGTGTTTAATTGAATAATTTTCTCCACTCTGTTCAATTTCAACCTCATAAGCTGTAAAATCACCCGTAACTGAGTTATTTGAAATCGTAACAGCTGCATATCCGCCATAATTGTTGGTGCCAGATTGTCCAGTGAAGATAACGTTGCTTTCATCAGCGACAATCACATAAGTGCCACTCCAATCGGATGGAGCCGTTGTCACCTTAGTGTAGGTGCTTTGTCCCCAAATCCCCATCGGGATAGTGAGACCTACGAGCAGCGCGAGGGCTGCGATAAGTTTTGTAAATCTTTTGTTCATTTTTGTTTGTACTTTTTTATTTTGTTGTTTGTATTTGTTGATTTAAAGATTCAAGATTCAAGATTTAAAGATTTAGGGATTGGAATTGACGCCATATATTGGGTTCACGGATGCGAAAATTTTGAGGGCGCAAAATTAGGCAATTAATTGATACGCACGTAAAAAAAGGAAAATTAATTATTGGGCGAGAACGAGAAGGGAACGGGGCTATTTTAGGCTTTCGTGCATGTTTTGGGCATGGCAGGCATCAACGACGGTCACCGTATCACCGTCGAAAGTATAGGCGAAATACCATTTGTCGGTGTTAGCCATGTGATAGCCACTCCATCGAGAGAGGGTGGGGACACGTCTAAGCAAAGACCTCTCAATCTTATAAACGGAGAACACAGCATTTTGAACATCACGTTTTAGGCTCTCCTTGTCGTATGTATGACGGTACTTTTTCGCCACATTGCTGTAAAACGTGAAGATTTTCCGAGAGGCACGAGGCTTGATGATATATTTATAATCAGCCGTTTGCATAGATATCGTCAATTTCCTCAGAAATCACCAAATACAGCTGTTCTGGTGTCAAGTCTCCTTTAAGAGCCTGCCTGCGTTCAGCACTGTTACCTGCACCCGATGAACGAACTGGTGGTGTGGAATCGTTTTTCATTTTCCAACCCATTCTTCTCGAAAGCGTCCGTAAAATGGACAAATCGGCATGAGGCAGCGAAAGGGTCACGTTTTCCATGGTTGGTGTCGTTTGCATTTTTCCTATCTGTTTAACTATTCTTCAATGCGGCAAAGATACACATTAATTTCAACAAGAGTGAAGGAGAAAGGGAAAAGATTTGATCTTTTTTCTGGGATTCCTACGCCATCTCACCATACGTGGGCAGATGGTCCATGGGCTGCAAGGCCTGGGCGCCCACCTCGTAGCAATAGGCGGTCTCCCCGTTGAAGAGCAGCAAATACTTGGGTCTCAGCGCGGCATGATAGCGCACAGCCTGGTCGAGGACGACCGAGGTGAGGGCAACACTCGCGGCCTTGCACTCCACCACCATCAGGGGCTGGCCTTCGGCACCAAACACAACGACATCGGCGCGCTTGTCCATGCCGTTCACCCTCACCGAATACTCCACCGCCACGCGCCCCGCCGGCACCTTGAGATGCTCCACGAGGAGAAACAGCACCTTCTGGCGCACCTCCTCCTCGGGCGTCAGCGCGACGAAACGACGACGCAGCGGGTCGAAGACCATCGTCCTCCCCTCTCGCTCCTCCGTCTTGAACCATTGTAGCCGACTGGCTTCCATCACATAGCGTTTTTGCGTTGCAAAGATAGGGAGTTTTGTGTGAACTCCATCCCCGCAAAGGAAACCGAACAAAAAAAATGCCTATTTTTGCGCCAAATTCTACCACCATGAAAAGACTCCCCCTCCTCATCGGCATCGCCCTCATGCTCGGCGCCTGCCACCACGACGACAACAGCCTCATCGGCACCTGGACGGCCGACAAGGTGAACGTGGAGTTCGACGAACAACGCGCCACACCCGAGCTGGTGAAACAAATCGGCGAGATGGAGAAACACAACGTCATCGTCATCAGCGCCGACTCGTTGCTGACGTTGACCAACGGCGAGGGCGGCACGACAGGACGCCTCCATCTGCTCGGCGACGGCAGCCTACACGTCGACGAACAGCCGTTCGGACAATGGAAAGACGGAAAAATCGTCACCCGCACAGGCTCGCCCATCGGCGAGGTGGTGGTGACATATCGAAAGCAGTAGGTCTTATCTCTGGATTGCCGCGCTGCGCTCGCAATGACGGTTACAGATGCCAGTGCCGTCACTGCAAGGCACGAAGCAATCCAGGTAAGGGGCCTTCAACTCCTATGGCGTTTCCACGAACTGCAAACTGTAGAGGATCGACTCCAGCTGCAGCAAGGCATTGCGTTTCTTTTGGTTGGGCTCGTAGTAGAACCCCTCGACGGTGACGAGCTGCCCCGTGCGACTGTCGGCGAAGGTGTAGGACACGAAGGGGCCGCCCATGAAGTTGTTGACCACCCGCCACATGCCACGCATCTCCTTGGCATAGCCGACAGGGAATTGCTTCGCCGTGGTCACCAAAGGCGGCACAAACTCGGTCTCGGTGCCCATATAGGAGTCCTCCGACGGACCGGGGATATACTGGCCTTCCATCATGTCGCGCATCGCCACAAGACTCTGTGTCTCAAACTGTAAGGTGTCCTTATAAGGGGTTTGGTAGACGACGATGTCGGCACTCGAGCGTTCCTGTTCCTTGCGGATCCACATGAAGTTGGGTTCGCTCTTGGCGACATAGAAACCTTGCGGCACGGTCATCGTGAAGCCGAACTTGTCGGCGAGAGCTTTGCCGATGGCCTCGTCCTTGGTGGGACGAAACACGTTGAGGATACGCTCGCGCTCCACCTTGTCGAACCACTGCTGGTAGACCTCCTTGTGCTTGTCGAAGAGCTCGACCCACGAAGTCATATCGGGGGCGCTGATCTTGATGTAACGCTGTGGCGCGGCCCAGAGGTCCTCGGCGGTCTCGGCCACGGCCTTCGTCAGGTTGGGATTGATTTCGACCTCGATGATGTTCTTGTGTTTCTTGAACATTTCGTTGAAGCCCGCCACGTTGATGTGGGCCACCTCGTTGCGCGACTCCGGCTGGGGCAGGCCATATTGGTAGTCGAGGAAGAATTGACGGATCGAATCACCGATACGGCCGTTCCATTGTTCGTCGTTTTGGGTGACGACCATAATCTCCGAGGTGCCGCCCACCGAGCGGTCTTTCTGGGGCGTACGGGCCTTTTCAGAGCAGGCCACCGCCATGCTGGCCAACACGAGCAGCAGCGCCATATTTCTCCAAGCGGTTTTCATATTGTCATTTTTTGATCTTCAACTTCTGTCCAGCCTGCACGTTGTCGCGCTTCATCCCGTTCCATTTCTTGATGTCCTTGACGGTGCAGTTGTATTTTCTCGCGATCGAGCTGAGCGTTTCGCCACGTTTCACGGTGTGGGTCCTCACGGTCGCATTGGCTTGTTTGCTGGTATTGGCACTCTTCGAAGACGTCTTGCCCACCTGTGCCATGGGTGCGCCCGAGCGGTAGATGGTGAGACGCTGCCCGATACGGATGGTCTCGCGCTTGAGGTGGTTCCACGTCTTGATCTTCGACACGGTGACGTGATACTTGCGTGCGATGCTGCCCAAGCTCTCGCCTTTCCGCACCACGTGGACGAAGCTGTCGCTCACCTCTTCCACCTTCTCTTCGATGACCTCGCGCTCTTTCTCGGCCTTGCTCACAAAGTTGTAGATGCTGTCTTCGAGCTGCACGAAACGCAGGCAGTATTTCATGGGCATGCGCAGCGCATAGGGATATTGCTTGGTGCCCGGCACGATGCGCTTGGTGTATTGCGGGTTGAAGAAGGTAAGGTCTTCCATCGGCACGCCGATGCATTCGTTGATCTGGTCGAAGGCCACGCGGTCGCGCACCATCACGGTGTCGGTGCCATGGAGCAGCAGTCCTGGGTTGGTGGGATAGAGGTTGTGCTCGGCGGCATAGTTCATCACATAGGTCACGGCGATGAAGGCAGGCACATAGCCACGCGTCTCGGCGGGGAGATAAGGCCAGATGGCCCAGTAGTTCTTCACGCCACCAGCGCGTATGATGGCCTTGTTGACCGTACCAGGACCGGAGTTGTAGGCAGCCAGCACGAGGAACCAGTCCTCATAGCGGGCATAGAGGTTCTGCAGGTATTGGCAGGCCGCATCGGTCTCCTTCTCAGGGTCGAAACGGTCGTCGACGAGGGTCGACACCCGCAAGCCATATTCGGCGCCTGTGCCACGCATGAACTGCCACAAGCCCTTGGCGCCCGCTTTCGAGCCCGCAGTGGGATTGAGGGCGCTCTCCACCATGGCCAGATACTTCAGCTCAAGGGGGAGGTTGTATTGCGAGAGATACTTCTCAAACATGGGGAAATAGACGTAAGAAAGCCCCAACATGCGGCTCGACTGTTGCCGGCGACGATTGGCGTAAAGCTCGATGAACGACTTCACGTGGGTGTTGAATGTCAGCGGGATAGTGGTCTCATACGCCAAGGTCTGGATGCGTTGCATATAGACGCTGTCGTCGTAATAAGGCACCTCGCCTTCCTTGAAGCCATATTTGTTCCAAACATCCTTGTCGATGTCGAGATACACATCCTGGAACGTGCTGATGCTACTCACCAGGTCGAGCATCTCCATCACGGTCGACTCTTCCACCACGGCCTTGCCGGAATTCAAGTCGTTGATTTCCTGTTCGCCGAGCGTCATCTCAAGACTATCGGGGTCTTCCATATCGGGCTCGTTGTATTGGGCAAAGACTTGGGCAAAGGGGAAAAACAATAATAATATAAGGTGTAGGTGTTTCATTATGGCCATATTTTAGGTAAGATAATTGAGATACTTCTCTTCAAGCGAACGCAAAATTAGCAAAAATCATATACAAAAGGCAAAAAAAATCCTATTTTTGTGACTTCAATGAAAAGAAAAAAAGGATGGAAAACGAGCGAAACACCGATAAATTAGCGGGTTATATCATCAAATTGGGCAGTTTGGCCATCATCGTGGCGCTGTGTCTCTATTTCAAGAACGTATTGATCTACATCGTCGCGGCTTTCGTGGTCTCCTTGATCGGTCGGCCCGTGATGAAGCTGTTGCGGAGGATAAAAATCAAGGGGAAATCGGCGCCCGAATGGCTCTTGGCGGTGTTGTCCATCGTGGTCATCATCGGCTTTTTGGCGCTGATTGTCACGCAATTGATTCCCATGGTGTCGTCTATCGTGAAAGACGCCTCGGCCTTGCAGACCTCGTCGTATTTCGAGTCGAACCCCATCGACAAGCTCAACGAGTGGATCATCGGGCTGTTTCCCAACGTGGGTCCCGACTTCGACATCGCCGCCGTGTTGTTGGGGAAAGTCAAAGAGCTGGTCGACTTCAGCAAGGTGAGTGGCATTGTGGGTTCGGTGGCCTCCGTGGTGTCGAGTCTCTTCGTTGCCTTGTTCTCGGTGGTGTTCATCTCGTTTTTCTTCCTCAAGGAAGAGGGCTTGTTTGAGCGCATCATCTGTGCCCTCGTGCCCGACCGCCACGAGTCCAACGTGCGCAAGACGCTCAGCGACATCAAGGAGTTGCTGTCGCGCTATTTCGTGGGCTTGGTCATCGAGATGCTCGGCGTGGCCGTGGTCGACTTCCTCGGGCTGTGGCTCATCGCCCGCCTTGATGTCAGCTATGCCATCGGCATCGCTTTCATCGCGGGTCTGCTCAACGTGATTCCTTACGTCGGTCCCCTCATGGGCGAAGCCATCGGCGTCATCTTCGCCGTCGTGCTCAAGCTCGGCACGGGTGCCGGATTGGACGTCAACCTCTGGATGTTTGCCCTCATCGTCTTGGTCATCATGCTGGCGGCGCAGTTGGTCGACAACTTCATCTACCAGCCGTTGATTTACTCGACGAGCATCAAGGCCCACCCGCTGGAGATCTTCATCGTGTTGCTCATGGCCGGCCACATCGGCGGCACGGTGGGTATGTTAGTAGCCATTCCGGCCTATACCGTGGTGCGCGTCGTCGCCATCCGCTTCTTCTACAAGTACAAGGTCATCCAACGCCTCGTGCCTGATCTGCAGGAGGAGGACAAGATCATTGAGAATATTGACTGAATTCACTTCGTCCACTTCAGCCGCAGGCTGTTCATCACCACGCTGACACTTGAAAACGCCATCAAGGCGCTGGCCAGCATGGGCGTGATTTGCCAATGGGCGCCAAACAAGTAGGGCAGGCCCGCCGCCAACGGGATGCAGATGACGTTGTAGATGAAGGCCCAAAAGAGGTTTTGGTGGATCATGCCGACCGTCTTCTTCGAGAGACGGATGGCCTCGGGGATACGGCGGAGGTCGGTGCCCATCAGCGTAACTTGCGCCACGTCCATGGCCACATCGGTGCCCTTGCCCATGGCGATGCTGACATCGGCAGCAGCCAATGCCTGCGAGTCGTTGATGCCGTCGCCAATCATGGCCACGTGTTTGCCCTCGCTTTGCAGCTGACGCACTAAGTTCTCCTTGTCTTGCGGCATCACGCGGCTGCGATAGTGCTTGATGCCCGCCTTGTCGGCCCAATATTTGGCGGCTTCTTCCTTGTCGCCACTCATCATATACACGTCGATACCTTCGTTTTGAATTTCTTGCATGGCCTCGCGGGCGTAAGGTTTCAAAGTCTCGCGTTCGTCTAAAGCGAGGTCGTTGGCTTGGGTGAAGTCCACGTTGAGGTTGGGGAGGGTCAGCGTGCCCGTCTTGTCAATGACGATGGCGTTGACGCGACGGATCTCCTCCAAAGCCGTGGCATCCTTTATTAATATGTTCTTCTCCGCCGCCTTGCCGATACCGACCATCAAGGCCGTCGGCGTGGCCAGTCCCAAGGCGCACGGACAAGCGATGACCAGCACCGAGACCGCCGAAAGGATGGCGTTGGGCAGCATGGCCGAGCCACCAATGGCCCACCAGAGGATGAAAGTCAAAATAGCGATGCCCAACACCGTCGGGACGAAGATACGGGCAATCTTGTCGGCAGTGCGTTGCACGGGTGCCTTCGAGCCCTGAGCCTGCTGCACCATCTGGATGATGTTGGCCAACATGGTCTTCTCGCCCACAGCCTCTGCCTTGAAGCGGAACGTGCCTTGCTTGCTGACCGTACCGGCCAACACTTGATCGCCGTGTTGTTTCAACACCGGTATCGGCTCGCCTGAGATCATGCTCTCGTCGACATGTGCCTCACCGTCGATGATGCTCCCGTCGACGGGGATCCTCTCCCCTGCCCTCACCTCGATGGTGTCGCCTTTCTGCAAGGCCGAGATGGGCGTATCCGTAATCATGCCGTCGACGACGAGGTGTGCCGTCTTGGGCGTCAGTCCCATCAGCGAACGGATGGCCGAGGCGGTGCCGTTTTTGGCTTTCTCCTCCAGCATCTTGCCCGTCAGCACGAAGGTGATGATCATCACCGAGGCATCGAAATAGGTGTGGTTTGCGATGCCGCGCGAGCCCCAGAACTGGTCGCCCCAGAACGTGTTGAACACGCTGAACAGGAACGAGATGCAGGTGCTGAGCGACACCAAGGTGTCCATGTTGGACGTGCCGTGTTTGAGTTGGCGGATTGCCGAGGCATAGAACTGCCGACCGCACAACACAAGATTGAGCAACGACAGCCCCATCATGATGATGTTGGCCGTCAGCGCAGGCTTGACGGGGATCCAGCCCATCGAGATGGCCATGACGAGGAGCGCGAACACCCACGACAAGATGACGCGGTTGCGCAGGCGGGTAAAATTCTTGCGCTCTTCGGCCTGCACGTCGCGGTCGTCCTCGATGACCATGTCGAAGCCCAAGTCGGCGAGGGCCGCTTTCATCTGCTCGGGCGCGACTTTCTTCTCGTCGAACTCAATCAAGGCGGAACGCGCCGCGAGATTGACGCTGGCTGAGGCCACGCCATCCATCTTGCGCAACGTGTCCTCCACGCTGGCCGAACAACCGGCGCAACGCATGCCCAATACGGCTATGGTTTTCTTGACCATGGCTTATTCCGTCACCTCGAAGCCGAGCTTCTCGACGGCTTCTTGCATTTGGGCAAAGCCCACCTTCGTCTCGTCATATTCGACAGTGGCGGTCTTGGCCGTCAGGTCAGCCTTGGCGGAAGCAACGCCGTCAAGCGCATTCAAAGCCTTTTCCACATTCGAAACGCAACCCATGCATTTCATTCCGGTCACATTAAAAGTCTTGGTAGTCATAATATTGGATTGATGATTCAAGATTTAAAATTTAAAATTCAAGATTCTGCCCATTGAAATGGGCTGCAAAATTACACAATTTAGAATAATTACAAATAAATTATCCCATAATTTTCTGGAAGGCCAAGCGCGGGTTGCCGTCGAGCAGGATAATGATGCCGCAATAGTGGTAACCGTGCCGTTCCAAGCCCTTGCGCATGATGATGTTGGCCTCATGCGTATCGATGCGAATGTTCGCGACTTGGCTTTCGCAATAGTCCAAAACAGCGTCCAAGATGCCATGCGAGTCGGGGGTGCTGGCGATGCGGTGGATGACGTGATAGGGCGCGTTGTCGAGCCATTGACCGTCGTAAATCTTGTTGTAAGTCACTTCGGGGCTGGGCAAAAGCGCGAAAGTGCCGACGATGGTTCCCGTTTCGTCGAGCATGACGTGGCTACCGCCTAACGCTATGTCTTTCTTGAACATATCATCACGCGGATAGCCGTCGGGCCATTGGAAAGTGTTGCCATAGCTCCGCATGATTTCGCGGGCTTGGTCGCGGAGGCTGAGGATGACAGGCAGGTCGGCCAAAGTCGATTTACGGATGGTGTAGCTCATTTCGGTCCGAATTCAAAGACAGTTAAATCAGCCACTTTCATCTCCACCACCGCAATCAAATCCTGCGGATTCAGTTTGAATTGTAGCCCTCGCACACCCGCGCTGACATAGATGTAATCAAACAGCTCGCAGGTCTCGTGGATGAAAGTCGGAAATTGTTTCTTCATCCCCACGGGCGAGCAGCCGCCACGGATATAGCCCGTCAAGGGCAGCAGCTCCTTCATCGGGATGAGGTCGCAACTCTTGTTGCCCGTAGCCTTGGCGGTCTTCTTCAGGTCGAGTTCGTCGTTGCCTGGGATGACGCACACGAAATGGCCGATCTTGTCGCCTTTCAGCACCAAGGTCTTGAACACCTGGTCGATGTCCTCGCCCA
>CAMUYT010000011.1 GCA_947164955.1 uncultured Bacteroidales bacterium
GGTGAGACTTCCAAAACAAGATTGTCGGCGATGGCGGGTGGCTTGATGAAAGTGTCGGATCATATGTGCCTTCGCTTGGGCTTGGGCTATGGCAACAGCACCTTGCTGTGGCATACCGAGGACGGGCGTTGGCTTCGCAATACTGCATATAGTGCGGCAGGACTCGACTTGTCGGCTGGCGTGCAATTGCATTTGAACGGTTTTGTTGTATCGGCCGAAGCTGTCACAACTCAATTTCAGACAGTTGAAGCCAAAATAGGAATAGGTTATGCGTTTTAGAACTTTATTGTTATGCTCGCTCTTCATGGCAGCGTTTATGTCGTGCAAGAAGGATCCCGCGCCTGAGATGCAACGTTTCCAGATCGTGAAGGAACAGGAAATGGTGGAAGTTGGACCAAGGCAAGCGACCATCAGCGGCTCGTTCATTTATTCGGGGACAGTCAAGAGCTTGATAGTCAAGGCTGCTGACAACGAACAACTCGATGGATCCATCGACTATGAAGCCGTCCTCGATGGAAAGAATTACACAGTCAGGCTTGAAGGACTGTCACCGGCGACCCATTATTATTATAGGTATGAGGCCGACTATGGTTCCGCCGACCTTTACGTCAGCGAGGTGGATGGTTTCACCACGTTAATGACAGTCCCTACTGTGATAACTGTAGAAGTGCTTGACATCGACAGCACCTCGGTGCGTGTCAATTGCAAGATTGTCTCTGACGGAGGTGAGCCCATCACTGAATGCGGCGTATGCTGGAATGACCATGGAGTGCCCTCCGTAAGCGACAGTTGTCAGGTCTGGCAAGGTGGAGAGACGGACGATTATTTCTGCCTTATGACGGGATTGCCGACATCTACCACCCTGTATGTGAGGGCTTATGCAAAAAATAGTGGTGGCGTGGGTTACGGGCAGATTGTCGCGTTCCAAACAGGCTCGGAGGTGACCGCCCCAGTGGTTGCCACTTTAGCCGTCGATTCCATTGGGCCTTTCTATGCCCTTTGCTTGGGTAGGATCGTCTCAACGGGGGGCAGTCCGATCACCGAATGTGGCGTGTGTTGGAGCTTTTTGTCAGAGCCTACGATTTCAAGTAGCCATGTGGTGGTCGAAAACGGAGCGGCGGGCGATTTCAGTGCCCCGATGCGCGGACTGACACCGACAACGAATTATTATGTGAGGGCTTACGCTGTCAACTCAAAAGGCATCTCTTATGGCGAGATGCTCGAATTCGTGACCCTCAGCGACCAGGTACAAGGACTTAATGTGACCACCATGGAAGTGACGGATGTCACAGCGACAAGCGCAGTTGCACATGGCACAGTGACGGATGACACGGGTGAAGTTATCTTGGAGCGAGGCGTCTGCTTGTCGGAGGCCCCTTACCCTTCCATCAACAACAGGTGCTTCCCTGTGGGGAGTGGCGTTGGCAATATTGAGGTTACCATGGATAGTTTGGCCTATACCAAAGATTATTACGTCAGAGCCTATGCCAAGACGCGTGGACAAGGCGTCGTTTATGGTGACAACGTCCTCTTCCGCACTCCAGCTGCCCTTCCTGTGGTCAGATTGATCTCCATCGATGAGATTACCGAGAGCACGGCTCATCTGTTGGGAGAACTCGTTGATGAGGGAGGTGCCTACGCTTACCCAGGCGGCTTCTGCTGGGGGCTCAATCCCAATCCTACCGTAGCCGACCACTATGCGCCACATTTGGACATTTATATCGACAACTTGATTCCTGGCACAACCTACCACGTGCGCGCCTGCGCCCAAAACAGCGCAGGTGTGGGCTATAGCAATGAAATGACTTTCACCACCCTAAATCTCACCCCGAATGATATTGTTGGATCCATAGGTGGGCTTTTTTCGATTAGCGAGACCGAGCAAGTGATGTTTTCACAAGGCAATCTCCAGTATCAGGCCTCAACCAACACTTGGCGTTTTGCGGAGCATCAGTGGGACATTGTCGGCGAGGACAACGTCAATATCTCTCCCACCTACAATGGGTGGATTGACCTTTTTGGATGGGGCACTTCCAACAACGATCATGGCGCGGTGTGTTACCAGCCTTGGTCGTTAGGTAAAGATAATGATTATGATCTTTTTTATGCCTATGGTGACTCCGAAGCCAACCTCGAAGACTATACGGGAATGGCCGACTGGGGACGCAACCTCATCTCCAACGGTGGCAATGACGCCAACGTATGGCGCACACTCACCAATGATGAATGGAATTATTTGCGCAATCGCCATATGACCGGTCCTTTTTATTCTAGTTATAGCGCTAATGTCAATGGAGTCAATGGGAAGATCTTGTTGCCCGACAATTGGAGCTCAGACGTCTATAGTTTTGTGTTTGCTATCGGTGAGAATTGCTACGAAAGCAATATCATCGATGCCGAGCAATGGAGCGTGTTGGAGTCGTATGGAGCCGTTTTCCTGCCCGCAGGCGGACGGCGTAGGTCTAACCCCGATATTGTGCTTTACGGTCCTGGAATCAAGGGTTGCTATTGGTCGTCAACAATCCGTCCTGACGACTATGGCTCACAAACGGCGCGATGCCTTCAATTTGACCAAGAGATCCCAGGATTCTATAATGGTGATGTGGAGGCATCGCGGCCTGCTGGTTGTAGCGTGCGCCTCGTCACCGTGGTTCCAGCAAAACGTTGAATGAAAAAATGACGATATTATGGAAAAGAAAACACGGGTTTGGTTCACTCTTGTTGCCTTGATGCTCCTTGCCGCGTGCAAGAAAGCCCCCATCCCAGGCATTGAACGCTTCAAGATACTCCCTGAAACGGAGCGGGTAGAGACGGGAAGCACCACAGCGCGCATCAGTGGACAATACGAATACTCAGGCAAAATCAATGGGATGCAAGTTCAGTTGGCGACCGATGCCTCGATGTCGCAACCTACATCATTCGATGCGGTCATAGACGAAGATCGCTTCTCGGCGACATTGGAAGGATTGACAGCAGCAACGACCTATCACTATCGCTACGCTATCGACTATGGCGCCTCCGAACCATACCTGACCGAGACGAGCCATTTCACCACTTTGACTGAGGCTCCAGAGGTGAGGACCTTGGAAGCCACAAGTGTCGATGCCTCTACGTATAGGATAAAGTGTGAGCTGGTCTCCGATGGAGGCAATGTGTTGACGCAATGCGGCATTTGTTGGAATGAATATGGCAGCCCGACCCTTGCCGACAGCCTCGTGCTTCATCAGAACACTGAAATCGGGACTTATTATTGCCAGATGTCGAACCTTTCGATGGACAAGCGTTATCATGTCAGGGCTTTTGTCAAAACCCATCAGGAAGTGTATTATGGCGAGGCCCTTGACTTCACGACCGAAGGACTTGGCTTGCCGGTGGTGGCCACGGTCGCGATGGGCGAGGTGGCCTCGCAAACGGCCAAGGTGCTCTGTAATGTTGCGTCGCAGGGCAGTGCCCTTTTGTGCGAACGTGGGGCCTGTTGGAGCACCAACCCCGAACCGACGTTGCAAGACGACCATCTTGCAGCCGCCACGTGCGAAGTGGGCGACTACTGGATTACCATGGAAGGACTGACGCCGCAAACCACTTATTATGTCCGGGCTTATGCCACTAACGGCAACGGCGTGGCCTATGGCGATGCAATAGCGTTCGAGACGACGGAGACACACCTCATGGGGCTGCAAGTCACCACGCTCGCGGCCACCGACATCCAACCCACGAGTGCCCGCGTTGGTGGCATCATCACGGACGACAGCGGGCAGGTCATCATCAGGCGAGGCATCTGTTGGAGCTCTTGGTACAATCCCTCGGTCGATAATATGACTACTTTGGCGGGAGAAGGTACAGGTAGCTTCACCGTGGAATTGACCGATTTGGAAAAAGCTACCAAGATTTACTATCGCGCCTATGCCGTGACTGACGAGCCTGCTGTTTATGGCAATGTTACCGTTTATGGCGAAGTGTTGAATTTCTTCACCCCGGCAACGGCACCTTCGGCGACTACCTTTGAGCCTTGGGGCATAACCGGAAACAGCGCGTTCAGTGGGGGAGAAGTCCACGACAATGGCGGGCTTGAGTTATCGAATTGCGGCCTTTGTTGGAGCACGCATCCCAATCCTACGGTGAGTGACGACACGGTCTGTTGCGGTGCCATGACGCGATTTACGCTGATGATGGATGGACTCTTGAGCAATACAACCTATTATGTCAGGGCTTTTGCCGCCAACAATTTCGATGTGGGTTATGGTGAGGAATGGAGCTTTATAACCTCCAATACACCGCCTCAGCCTCCAACGGTGCCCGAAGGGGCCGTCAGAGGTTTGTTTGCCGTGAGCCCGACCGAACAAGTGTTGTTTTCGCAAGGGAACTTGCAGTATCAGGCATCGACTGCCACATGGCGTTTTGCCGAGCACCAGTACGACTACATCGGGGAAGACAATGCCAATATATCAGAGACTTATGAGGGTTGGATTGACCTGTTTGCGTTTGCCACATCAGGCTATGAACATGGGGGAGGCGTTACCCAGCCATGGAGATGGATCTGTGATGCAAGCCAATATTATGCCTATGGCGACCCGCATTGCAGCCTCGAGGACCGGACAGGGCAAGCCGACTGGGGCTACAATGCCATTAGCAACGGTGGCAACCAGACCGGACAGTGGCGGACGCTGACTTCGGCAGAAGCCGTATTCCTTTTGTATCAACGTCCCACGGGAAGCGGGATGCGCTTTTGCAAAGCTGTTGTAGATGGGACCAATGGCGTGATTCTGTTTCCGCAAAGCTGGATCCAAGACTACTACCCATTTGTAAGTTATAATGAATCCGTATCCTATTCGATGAACGTCCTTACGTTACAAGATTGGGAATTGGTGGAGTCATACGGTGCTGTTTTTTTGCCTGCGGCAGGATATCGGTATTCGTATGCTTTTTCAGTTATGGAAGTCAACTCGTATGGCTCGTATTGGTGTTCAACGCCTTTCTTCGAGAATGGTGGCTCTCCTGATTATGCGGGTGCCATGGGCTTCGCTGATGATTTTAGCGGTGGCGGTGGCTACGGTTCCCGCTTTGAGGGGTTTAGTGTCCGCCTTGTCCGCGACGTGGAGCGGCCATAAACTGGTTTGGATTTGTAATAATTGTTTTCGTCACCTTCGACTTCTCGAAAGACAAGCAAGACACCGAGCCGCAATGGATCGAATGGAACGGCAAACGGATCTTTGAGGTGATTGTTTGATATTTTTTCTTTCTCAGTGTCAGTTTGATACGGTTGTTTTCGAAAAATTTCAAAACTTTTTCGTCCACAAAAACTGCCTTTGTCCCCTCTATTGTTTTGAATTATAGGGTAAACTCAAATTCGAAACGATATGAAGGACCAGAATACAACCTCGTCATTCCATTTAGGCAGCCTCATCAAGGCGGAGCTTGAACGCCACGGGCGCACGGCGGCGTGGCTCGCACGGCAGGTGCATTGCACACCCGAAAACATCTACAAAGTCATCACCCAGCAGTGGGTGACCATGCCGCTACTTTTCAAGATCAGCGAGGCTTTGGACCACGATTTCTTCAAGGACTGCTCGGACTACCTCCAGTCCGTGCTACCGAACAAACCGTTGTAGAAAAGTGATAAAATAATTCCGTTTTTCCTATAAAACTAGTTAGTATAACAATGAAATAACAAAAAAGGAATTGTCCTAATTTTGTTGCGTTCTTATGCATAAGGAAACGAACCAAGATATTGACTTCCACATGGGCAGGCTCATCAAGGCTGAGTTGACCCGGCAGGGGCGCACCGCCACGTGGCTGGCGCGTCAGGTGCATTGCACGCCCGAGAACATCTACAAGGTGTGCCGCCAGCAATACGTCACCATGCACCTCCTGTTCGAAATCAGCAAGGCGTTGGAGCGCGATTTCTTCCGGGATTGCTCTTCGTATCTTGAAAGTATGGAATGAAAAATTTAAATGTAATAATATGAGAATAAGATTTTTACGTAGAAAGTGTTTTTTGTTTTTACTGTTGATGTTTGCAGTTGGATTGCAAGCTATGGCGACTGAATCCAGAGAAGGTAATCTTATTGCTTTCGCCGATGCCAATGTGAAACAGATTTGTGTGGCCAACTGGGACACCGACGGCGATGGTGAGCTGAGCTTCGAAGAAGCCGCCGCGGTGACTGTTTTGGGCAATGTGTTCCAAGGTAACGAGGACATTACCAGCTTCGATGAGCTGCAGTATTTCACGGGATTGACTTCCATCAGAGATTCTGCGTTTAGCGGGACAAGTTTAACCTCGATAACCCTCCCCAACACGGTGACTTCCATAGGAGAGGGAGCATTTGAGGGTTGTACTAGTCTTGTCTCAATAGAAATCCCCAACTCGGTGACATCCATTGGAGAGAGAGCATTTGAATCTTGTACCAGTCTTGTCTCAATAGAAATCCCCAACTCGGTGACTTCCATAGGAGATTATGCGTTTGCAGAATCGGGCTTAACCTCGATAACCATCCCCAACTCGGTGACATCCATTGGAGATTACGCTTTTGCATGGTCTGGTTTAACCACGATAACGGTTTTGGCAGCAACGCCTCCGACAATAGGCGGACAGGCATTCCAAGATGTGGACAAGAGCATCCCAGTTTATGTGCGATCTGGCAGCATTGATCTCTTTACCAATGCTGAAGCTTGGAATGAGTTCACCAATTTCATTGTATTAACTAATATCGAATTTGCCGATGCCAACGTGAAAGCCCTTTGCGTGGCCAACTGGGACACTGACGGCAACGGTGAGCTGAGCTTCGAGGAAGCAGCTGCAGTGACGGATTTGGGGGCTGTGTTCCAATACAATGAGGATATCATGAGCTTCGACGAACTACAGTATTTCACTGGCATAACTTCGGTTGTGTTCGAAAATGGAGGTTTCGCTGAAGGTTGTTTTATGGGCTGTCCTAACTTAACCTCACTTACGCTTCCCAGCTCTGTTACCGCAATCGGTGATTATGCCTTCTATGAATGCACGAGTCTCACCTCTATTAATATACCCAACTCGGTGACAGCTATTGGAGAGAGTGCTTTTGAATATGCAGGCCTCACAATGGTTAACCTTCCCAATTCTGTCACTTCTATCGGAACGAGTGCATTTGCGAGCTGTGAGAACTTGATTTCGGTCATGCTTCCTGATGCATTGACAACAATAGGAGATAATGTGTTCGGTGTATGCACAAGCCTCACCTCTATTAGAATACCAGGCTCTGTAACTTCAATAGGCGATGGTGCGTTTTCGTTTTGTATGGGTCTCACATCCTTGCATGTTGGAGCCACGGTGCCGCCCGCTTTGGCCTCTGACGTATTCATGGAGGTTAACAAGAGCATCCCCGTGTATGTGCCTGGAGGAACGACCAATGCCTATAGAGCAGCTGAGGGATGGGATGAATTCTTCAATTATATTGAAACCAGCATCTTTTTCGCCGATGCCAATGTGAAACAGATTTGTGTGGCCAACTGGGACACTGATAGCGATGGTGAGCTGAGCTTCGAAGAAGCCGCCGCAGTGACCGATTTGAGCAATGTGTTCCAAAACAATACGGAGATCACCAGCTTCAATGAGCTGCAATATTTTACGGGATTGACTTCCATAGGAGAAGGTGCTTTTGAAGGATGTGATAACCTGAATTCAATTGTACTTCCTGAGACGTTGACATCTATTGGGGGTAATGCGTTTTCGACATCTGGACCCGATGTGTCTTCAGGACTGACTTCGATAACTATTCCTAACATGGTGACTTCCATCGGAGATGGGGCTTTTGCAGGGTTGGGATTGAACTCGATAACCCTCCCCAACTCGGTGACTTCCATTGGCATCAATCCCTTTGCGGGTTGTACGAGTTTGGAAACCATCACGGTGGAAGAAGGAAACACGGTGTATGATTCGCGCGACAATTGCAATGCCATCATCGAAACTGCAACGAACACCTTGATTTCAGGATGCCAAAACACGATTATTCCCAATACCGTAACATCAATTGGCGTCGAAGCGTTTGCGTGGTCTGGCTTGACCTCGATTATCATTCCCAACTCGGTGACTTCCATTGGAGATGGCGCATTTGGAATGACAGGGTTGACTTCTATGACCGTGATGGCAGAAACGCCCCCGACATTGGGTTATGATCCATTCCAGTCTGTAGACAAAAGCATCCCAGTATATGTGCCTTATGCATCTTTGAGTGCGTATGAAGCCGCCGATGGTTGGAATGAGTTTACCAATTACATTGGTGTTGCATCTGGCGACATCACTGCCATAGCCGAACCTGCCGAAGCAGGCACAGTGACGGGAGCGGGACACTATGGGTACCAGACCTGCACTTTGACAGCAACGGCTTATGAGGGATACGTCTTTGTGCGTTGGATCGAAATCGGCGAGGAAGTGTCCACTAATGCCGTTTACACCTTCCCAGTGGTGGGTGATAGGAGCCTTGTGGCGCATTTTGCACTCATGGGTAACATTGTCTTTGCCGATGAAAATGTGAAAACCATCTGTGTTGACAACTGGGATACCGACGGCGACGGTGAATTGAGTTATGCCGAAGCTACCGTAGTGACCGCTTTGGGCGGTGTGTTCCAAGGCAATACGGAGATCACCAGCTTCAATGAGTTGCAGTACTTTACGGGGCTGACCTCAATCGGAAACCAGGCCTTTGCAGGATGTGATAACCTGAATTCAATTGTACTTCCTGAGACGTTGACATCTATTGGGGGTAATGCGTTTTCGACATCTGGACCCGATGTGTCTTCAGGACTGACTTCGATAACTATTCCTAACATGGTGACTTCCATCGGAGATGGGGCTTTTGCAGGGTTGGGATTGAACTCGATAACCCTCCCCAACTCGGTGACTTCCATTGGCATCAATCCCTTTGCGGGTTGTACGAGTTTGGAAACCATCACGGTGGAAGAAGGAAACACGGTGTATGATTCGCGCGACAATTGCAATGCCATTATTGAAACCGCAACGAACACGCTTGTTAGTGGTTGCAGCACCACCATCATCCCCAACTCGGTGACAGCCATTGGAATGTATGCGTTTGCTTATACGGGCCTCACTTCAGTTGTCATACCTAGCTCGGTGACTTCCATTGGCGATTACGCTTTTGCCTATTGCACCAACCTTTCTTCAGTACTTATTCTTAACAATTCTGTGGAGATGGGTGATGAGGTGTTCAACGGCGTAGACTTGCCGGAAAACACAACGATTTCCGCCAGTGCTTCTCCTGCTGACGGGGGAGGATCGCTGGGATTTGATGAGTCGACAGGTTTATCCTCTGGTGCCATCCTAGGAACTTTTGAAGTTAATATGTCACAAGGAACTTCTAGTATTAGTATTAATACTGAATATGTTTCGCAGGGAAGTGGACAGGTGTCGTCTTCCAGTCCAATTGTTTTGGTTGCTAAGCCCAATGATGGTTGGCAATTTGTGGGTTGGCAATTCAACGGACAAGTGGTTTCCAACGACGCATTCATGGCTTTCAGAGCTTATGGCAGTCTTGATTTTGAGATCGTATTCGATCCCTGTGGGGTTGACCCCGAACCCGAATTGCTGAGTGGGCGCTTCTCCATCAGTGGATGCTCCTCGGTTGGATTTGCGAGAAGCAATACGAAGATTACCGGGGGAGCCGATCCTAATCAAATGGACTTTGGACTTGGAGTGATTTTAGGGTTAGGGATTTCAGGTATCGATTATGCGATTGGAGAAAACCAATGGGATAGAATGACGTATGATGAAAACGACTTTAGTGGTAGTTTATTTGAAACTATGGCGGATGGATGGGACCTTTACCCTGCTCTTTTACTAAAGGGTGGAGTTGGCTGTTGGCATATCCCAACATGGAGAGAATGGGATTATCTGATCAATCATCGAGAGACTGTTTCGGGGATGCGTTTTGCCTTTGGCACAGTGAACGAGGTGAGCGGTCTTATTCTCTTACCTGATGACTGGGTGGCAAGCACCTTCACTTTGAACAATGTGAATGAAGTTGCCGACTATACCAACAACAGTATTGATGCCCCCACGTGGACTACTGTTTTGGAGCCTGCTGGAGCGGTTTTCCTGCCTACTAATGGTTATGTTTTGAATGGGCAGTGGATTCAAGAGACATCTGATGGTAGCGCGGTGGGGGCCTATCCTGGCCTGTTCATCTCAACTAATGGAGAGTTGGCTGGACAATCGGGCTTCCCCATGACGGGATCAGCGACATTGATGCTCGATATGATGTTGCTCAGTGGAGATGGATTTGCTGGCACTTCAATCCGTTTGGCTAAGGTGATGGAGTCGTCCACGGCTACCATAACGCTGACGGCCAATAATTCAGAATGGGGCACGGTGACGGGTGGAGGCGTTGTGGAATGCCGACAAAGCTGCACGGTTAGTGCCAATGCCAGCGATGGCTATGTGTTCTTGCATTGGTTGGAAGGCAACGAGGTGGTTTCCATCGACCCTGTCTATAGCTTCACGGCCTTGGGCGACCTGGATCTTACAGCAGTTTTTGCGCCTGCCGATGAGGTGTGCCAGGTGGTCGTTGAAGTGAACACGATGTCACAGTCGAACGTATTCGCTACTCTAGGGATGTTCGGAGTTGGCATCACTCTCAGCTTCGATGACGGAACGCCTACCTACTATCTTCCCTTTGCATCCACGCCTGAAGAGCTTGACTATTTTTCTTTGCTGCTATTGTCGGGTAGTTCAAGTCAAGCTCAAAATTCGAGTGTTCAGTTTTCCATCAATACACCTCGCGGTGTCCAGATCCAACTTGACCAATTTGTCCCTGACGCGCTTAATGCCATTGGAACTCTAATGTCGAACTTGACCTATACGGTAAGCTACGTTGATGGAGCAACCATTGTTGAAAACTCTAGTGAGTTGCCTTACAATTTCCTTTGCAATTGTGCTGATATCACTTTGCTTGTCGACCCTGAAGAAGGTGGTTATATTGAAACGGACGATGTACTTAACATTGGCGAGACGGTTACGCTTACTGCTATTGCCAATTATGGCTACACTTTTGTCAATTGGACTTTTAACGGTGTTGAGGTGAGCACCGAGCCATCCTTTGTTTTCGAGGTTACGGAAGGAGGCGAGATGGTGGCGCATTTTGAACTCAGCAATTATGCTATCCAAGCTTCAACCAACCCGAGCGAAGGTGGCACGGTGACAGGTGCAGGCACATACGCCTACGGTTCGGAATGCAGCTTGACCGCCACGGCCAATGAGGGCTACGACTTTGTGAATTGGACTGAGAATGGTGTGGTGGTTTCCACTGAGATTGAATACTCGTTTTCGGTTACAAGCAATAGGAACTTGGTGGCAAATTTTGAGGAAGAGATAACCCTTCCCATTCCTACAGAAAGTCTTATTGCCTACTATCCTTTCAATGGCAACGCCAATGATGAAAGTGGCCATGGCAACCATGGAACCCTACAAGGCGATACCCCACAGCTAACTACTGACCGTTTTGGTAACGCAAATAGTGCATATATGTTTGGAGGATATAACAATCAGGGATGGGTATATGTCCCCAACAGCTCTAGCCTACAATTGAATAACGCCATGTCTATGTCTTTCTGGATGAACTTGAGCGGTTACGATGGGATGGATGGTTGGGGTTCGTATTCTACCAATGCTAACTTTGCAATCATTTGTAAGGAGGGTGATAGAAATGGATTCAGCACGTGCGTGAACAAACATGAGGATGGAAGACTTAATATTAATAGTTGGAATAACAATGGTAGCTATGGAATTAATACCTATCAAGAATACACATTAGGGGAATGGATGCATTGTGTGGTTACGATAGAAGACAATTTGTCAAAAATATATATTAATGGTGTGTTACAGCAGGATAACATCAAGAACCAAGTGGATTTCTCCAATGCCAATAATTGTAATATGTATATTGGTATTATGCGTGCTGGCAATATGTGGTATCCCTTCAACGGAAAGATTGATGACATTGCCCTATACAATCGCGCCTTGACACCCATGGAAGTTAATCAGTTGTATGGTCTTAATGAAGACCTTATTGCTTATTATCCATTCGATGGCGATGCATATGACTACAGCGGAAACCAATACCATGCCACCCCATACAATATTTATCAGTATGAGGAAGGTTTGATAGGGGATTGTATTGCCGTCGAAGGCCAGGGATACACTGGTAGTTCAGGAGGACATGTGATGCTTCCGGAATTGGATTTTGGAGCCTCAACGAGTTTCACACTCAATCTTTGGGTCAAGGCATTGGGCTTGTCTCATAACGATGGGGAATCCTATATCAATTTCGGTGATGACAATGAAACAGACAGGCTTTATATCATGCAGCATCCCGATCAGATTAGGTTTGCTTATCATGAAGCTGAGATTTCCATTCCAAAAGAGGACAGTTTTACCGATAATTGGGTGATGTATAGTTTGACTTTGGATGAAAACGGCATACTGAAGGCCTACGTCAACGGAGCCTCTGTGGGAGAGGAAAGCGTAACCTTCAATGGCATTAACACTTCTCTGGCTGCCCTTGGACGACATTGGTGGAGCGGAACTAGCCACAGTAGTAGATTCATTGGCTCGTTCGATGAGGTGAGAATTTATGGACGTGCTCTTACATCTGCTGAAGTTCAAATGCTTTATTTAATAAATCATAGAGTAAATGCTGTGGCTAATCCAAATGAAGGTGGTACAGTAAGTGGTGCTGGCAGATATCATCACGGAGTAATGATTACGCTCACAGCTACTTCCAACGAAGGTTTCACTTTTTTGAACTGGACGGAGAACGGCGAGGAGGTCTCAACGGAGAATTCATACAGCTTCACGGTTACCGGCAACCGCGACTTGGTGGCCAATTTCGCCTTGAATTACTACGACATTACTGCAACGGTGACCCCATCAGGAGCAGGCACAGTGACAGGTACCGGCACCTGCTCCCATGGCTCGCAATGCACGCTGACGGCCTTGGCCAACGAAGGTTATGCCTTTAGTGCTTGGATCGAAAATGGAGAGGTGATTGCTACCGATAATCCATATACATTCACCGTTACCTCTGAAAGGAGTTTAGAGGCAAGTTTCATATATCCCCTGCCGATGATTGCTGATGATTTCAACGACGGCATCATTAACCAACAATTGTGGATGGCTACAGGAACTCATGTCGTGGAGGAAGATGGCCTGCTGAAATTGCAACAAAATGTAACTGACAACTATACGGCTCTCGAATCACAGCCTTTGAGCGTTCCCGTTGACAACAAGATTGTCATCAATAGGGAGTTTATACTTCATGAACAGCTGCACAACTCTTCTTGGGGCAATCATTATTTTTATGGCAATGTCAATGTTAAACTTAATGGCAGCAACGATAACTATATAGGTGTCTGCTATTACGACGATGATTATGAGAACAGGCATGGTACGTATATCCGTACTCAGTTGAATGGAGAGGTTACCGAAACCCGTATCTGTGACGCTATTTTCGACGCTTGGTTAACGGAAACTGTCATACTTGATTTGTCAAATGAGTTGCTGACTTACATCTTAGGTGAGAACTTGATCTCCACTATAAGCATTCCAAATCTCTCATCGCAGCAATTGAATTATTATACGGTGAGATTCAAGCCAGACGGTTGGTGGACAGGACATTATCATAACATGAATTATGTGAATATAAGCACCGAACCGAATGCTGTTTATACAATTACTGCTCAGGGCACTCCGATTGGGGCTGGACAAGTGTATGGTGGAGGTGATTTCAGTTTGGCTGAGGCTTGCACTTTGACCGCCATACCCAGCGAAGGTTATGCCTTTAGTGCTTGGATCGAAAATGGAGAAACGGTGTCGACTGATGCTGTCTACGGCTTCACCGTCACGGGAGAGCGCAGCCTGGTGGCCGTCTTCCTGCCCACCTACGTCATCACTGCCGAGGCCAACAATGCGGACTATGGTACTGTGACGGGTGGAGGCACCTTCATGGATGGAGAGACTTGCTCACTGACGGCCACGCCTAACGATGGATTCGGCTTTGTTGCGTGGACAGAGGATGGCGAGACAGTCTCGACCGATGCCATCTATAACTTCACCGTTACCAGCGAGCGTAACCTTGTGGCGGTCTTTCTGCCGACATACGAGATTGCTATCGTGGCTAATGACGAGAACTATGGTTCGGTGACAGGTGGCGGAACTTATGTGTTGAACGAGTCATGTATGGTAACTGCAACGCCCGCCGAAGGCTACCACTTCGTCAACTGGACGGAGAACGGCGACGAAGTGTCGACAGATGCTGAATACACTTTCACGGTCACCAACAGCCGCGACTTGGTGGCCAACTTCGCCCTGAACTATTACGACATCACGGCCGAGGCTGAGCCCGAAGAGGGCGGCATGGTGATGGGTGCGGGCACATACGGGCACGGTTCGGAATGCACTTTGACCGCTACAGCCAACTACGGCTACCACTTTGTCAACTGGACACTGGATGGCAGCGTGGTGAGCACTGAGCCCAACTACACCTTCACGGTGACATCGGCTGGCGACTATACAGCTAACTTCCAGCTAAACAACTATACCATCAATGCATCTGCCAACCCGAGCGAAGGCGGCTCAGTGAGTGGCACCGGCAATTACGATCACGGTACGGATTGTACGCTGACTGTCACGGCAAATGTGGGTTATACCTTTGTCAACTGGACCTTGGACGGCGTTGAAGTGGGCACCGAGCCGACCTATACCTTCACTGTATATGGAGAGGCAACGTATGTGGCCAACTTCAGTTTGAACCTCTATGAGATTACCGCCATCACCAACCCGGTTGAAGGCGGCACCATCACAGGCGCAGGCAACTATTACCACGGTGACGAATGCACCCTGACGGCCACACCGATCGAAAACTACACTTTCCTGTATTGGACCGAAAACGGGAATTACCTCTCGTCAGATGCCATCTATAGTTTCGTTGCGACATCCGACCGATCACTGGTAGCGGTTTTTGCTGGCAATGAACAAACCATGACCCTGAGCCCAGGTTGGACCTGGCTCTCATCCTATATTGAAATGGATGGCATTGATGGCCTCAGCATGTTGGAGAATGGCTTGAACCCGAATGGCGTGATGATCAAGTCGCAACGCGATGGGTTCCTGTCTTATGCCGCAGATATGTGGATAGGTACATTGGAAAGTATCAGCAACGAGAAAATGTATTTGGTTAACACGAATGAGCCGACTGACGTCACCTTCACGGGTCCTGTGGCCAATATGGTGAACCATCCCATCACCTTGAATCACAACTGGACATGGATAGGATATCCTTCGCCATTCGCATTGGATATCAACGAAGCCTTGGCCAACCTGAATGCTATCGAAGGCGACGTGGTGAAGTCGCAATCGAGCTTCGCCACCTATAGCGTGGAAGACGGCTGGTATGGCTCACTGAACCAGTTGATGCCAGGCATGGGTCTCATGTACCAGTCGCACAACAGTCAACCTGTCACCTTTAATTATGGCGTGGGCATGAGCCGTGCGTTGAAGGCGAATCTCACTGCAGAGAACAACCACTGGGTGCCCGACATCCATGCTTATCCGAACAACATGAGCATCATGGCTGTGGTGGAACTCAACGGAGAGGAGCTGCAAGACGAGCGTTATGAGCTGGCAGTCTTCAATGGCAGCGAATGCCGAGGCAGCGCACGTTTGGTTTATGTGCCCTCTTTGCGTCGTTATGTCGCCTTCCTAACTGTGACAGGTGAGGATGACGTAGAACTCTATCTCGCATTGTACGATACGAGGAAGGGGAAAGCCTATTACAACACGACGGATTGCCCGAACTTTGAGGCCAATGCGGTGTTGGGTGGCCTTAGCATGCCATTCGTGGCGCGCTTTGGCAGTGCTACCGAATTGGATGAATTGGATGTCCCGAACATCGAGCTTTATCCTAACCCGGTGGTGGCTGATCATCTCTTCCAGATGGAGATGCCAGCCGAGTGCCAAGGTGCTCGGGTGAGCATCGTCAATGCCTTAGGTGCGGTGATTTCGACCACCGATGTGTATGACGAACCTGTCACCCTGCGCGCTCCGGCCGTTCCTGGCCTCTATACGGTGAGAATCGTGACCGACAAGCAAGGTGCCTTTACCAGAAAACTGATTGTAAATAAATAAATACCATATAAGAGATGAGAAAGAATATCCTTTTAGCAATTTTCATGGCGGTGTCCATCCATTGCAATGTCTGGGCTGCTATTGACCTGGATAAGCATTGGAACTGTGATCCCTCGCTCTATCCTAACAACATGACCGTTGTAGGTGTTGTCAAAATTGACGGCGTGGAGCAGAGCAGCAACGCCTTGGAGGTGGGTGCCTTTTGTGGAACGGAGTGCCGAGGTAGCGAAAAACTGAAATACTTCAGTCAAGTGGATCGTTATCTGGTGTTTATGACCGTTTATGGCAATGACAACGATGCCATCAACTTCAAACTCTATGACCATGGCACAGGGCAGGAATTGGATGCCTACGTCGATGGCCTGACCTTCGAGACCAACGCCATGCATGGTCTGCCTACCGCCCCATACGAGTTTAACTTCATCCCGTATTACACCGTTACGGCGGCCGTCAACCCGACGGGTACGGCTTCAGTTTCGGGCGCAGGGCATTTACTGGCCCACACCAACGTGAGTCTCACGGCCACGCCTCACACAGGCTACCGTTTCGTCAACTGGACGGAGAATGGGGTAGAGGTGGGCACTGAACCAACGCTGCAGTTTGAGTTGCTGGGAAACCGCTCTTTTGTAGCCAACTTTGAGATGATCATGCATCATGTCAACGTGAGCGTCAATGACGCGAACAAAGGCACGGCCACAGGCGCGGGCGACTTCCAGGAAGGAACTATGGTGACCGTTTCGGCCACGCCCAACACAGGCTTCCAATTCGACAACTGGACCGTGAATGGTGAAGTCGTATCCACCAATGCCACCTATACCTTCCAGATTTGGGAAGACAGGAACTTGGTGGCCAATTTCTCTATACTTCAAATCCATATCAATGCTAGTAATTCTCCTTACAATGGTGGTTCTATCTCAGGCGCTGATTCCTATGACTATGGTAGTCTTGTGACACTGACTGCTCGTCCTGCCAACAATTATGTCTTTGATAATTGGACCGAGAATGGGGCCTTTGTTTCAGCAGAACCATCTATCAGTTTTACTGCGTATAATAATCGGACTTTTGTTGCTAACTATCATCTCGTGCTCCCCGAATTGCATATTACTAGCCTTTCTCACTCCGACTTTATTGCTGGCCAGCAGGCTACGGTAACCTGGACGGTACAAAATGATGGTACAGCACCAACGCCTAATGGCGAGGTGTGGTACGACAGAGTTTGGCTGTCGGTGGAAAATCGTGTGGCGGCTGGTGATAATAATCCGAGATTATTAGGTGAATTTGCCAACATTGCTGCTTTAGCCCCTGGTGAGTACTATACCCAGACGCAAACAGTAGATGTTCCAATTAATTTTAGCGGTCCATACTTTCTTTTTGTCATCACAGACGCATACGATGCTCACCATATTTATTGGATAGACGACGAGGTCCCGATTCCCTATAATCCCCCTCCGTATGTTGTAGCTGATAGTCACCATTGTACAGGAGGAGATTGCGGCAATATTGCAGGGAATAAAATACGAGAGTTATCTGAACTTAGTAATTTCCCATACACGCACGACAACTTATTCTATGACTATCTGACTATTGAAGTGCCGCCTTTGGCTGACTTGCAGGTGACCTCCATCATCGCTCCTGATAATATCTATTCTGGCACTACGGTCTCCGTGGTGGCGACCATCACCAATACGGGCAATGCCCATACTGATGTCGGCCAATGGAGTGATGCTTTGTATGTGTCACAGTCGGATGTGTTTGACGGAAATGCCATCCGAATTGGTACTATCCAACATAATGGCATCTTGGCACCAGAGGAATCATACGAAGTCACCTTGACAGGGACGGTTCCACTGATCTGGTATGGTACAGCATATTTTTACGTGGTTACCGATATCTATGGTCAGGTGTATGAGCATGTTGCCAACGACAATAATACTTCGCGTTCACATGCAGTTAATATCATCTTGACCCCTCCGGCCGACTTGATTCCTACCAACATCACGATTCCATCCCAGATAAGCACTGGGCAACAACTTTCTGTTTCGTATACGGTGTATAACCAAGGTGCAGGCAATCCGAATGTGAACTCGTGGTGCGACAAAATCTACCTGTCGTCCAACCCCAATGTCTTGGAGAATCCCATTGAACTGAAAACCGTCAACCATTACAATGGCTTGGCATCCAATGCCACCTATACGGTGACCGAATCCGTATGGCTGCCTGCTTCGGTAACTACTGGTAATTATTACGTTTATGTGACAACGGATGCTAACGAAGAGGTCTTCGAATACATTTATGAAGACAACAATATCTTGAGAAGCACAGCTGCCTTGAATGTGATTCAGCCCGATTTGACCGTCAGACAAATCACCGCGTCGAGCACCATGACGGTCGGCTATCCCGCTTCCATCCGCTATGTCTTAAGGAATGGAGGCAATGGTTTGGTGGAAAACATTTCTGTAACCGACCATATATTGATGTCGCCCAACCCCGATATGAGCGATGCCATTCAGGTAGCAGAGGAAACGCATACCTTGAATCTGCCGAGACTAAGAACCAGCACTTTCAATTGCAGTGTTATCCTTCCTGAAATGGATGAAGGCACCTATTACTTGTTTGTGCTTACTGACGCCGAGAACGCTGTCAACGAATCGAACGAAGGAAACAACAGTTTGTCGAAATATCCGGTCACCGTGAATCACCAACCTTTGCCTGACCTGATTCCGACAGCCTTTACTATCCCGAGCGAGATAGAGGCAGGAAGTGTCGTTGCAGTGGAGTTTGATGTTTCCAATCAAGGTGATCTTGCCCTCCTCAATAGCAACTGCGCCATGGAGGTCTACGCCATACAGAACAACCATGAAATCCTTTGCCCCATGCAGACCCAAACCGCACCTGCGGTGGGCAATATTTCTATCCAGATGAATGCTTCCTTGCATTTCAGCCAGACCATCCTCATCCCCGCCAACGTCACTTCGGCATGCAACACTTTCGTGCTGAAAGTGGATGCGCAGGAAACGGTTGCCGAATTGGATGAGACCAACAATGCCATGACTGCCAATGCGACGGTGACAGACTGCCCGCTTCCCGACCTGACGGTAAGCAACATTGTCCTGCCCGATGGCGTACAAGCAGGTGGCACGGTTGCCGTGGCGTTCGACATCAACAATAGTGGCGAGGCTCCTCTGGTAACCACCGATCTTCCCGTTGCAGTCTATGCCCTTGTGAATGGGACAGAGGTCCTCTGCCCGTTGCAAAGCCAAATCGAACCGGCACAAGGTGAAGCCATTCAATTGGCGGTAGGCGAGTCCTTCCATTTCGTGCAAAACGTGTTGGTGCCGCCTACCATCGAACCTACATGCACACAAATGCGGGTGACCGTTGACCCCAACAACACCCTCTTTGAAACCAATGAAAGCAACAATAGCACCACGGTTGCGGCCACAATACTTGACTATCCCTTCGACCTGAAGATACTATCCATTGACTTCCCCTCAGAAGTCACCGCAGGACAAACCTATTCCATTTCGTACACCGTTAAAAACATTGGAACATGCCCGTCAGAGGATATCCCCATGTTTGTTAACAGGTATGGCAATTATTACCAAGTGCTCAACGGTAATCTTCCTAATCCTTGGATCGACAAGGTGTATTTTTCAACGGATCAAACCATCAGCAATGACGATGTCTATGTTGTTACCAACCAGCGTCAGGTGGTTTTGAATCCGGACGACACCTATACGGTTACCGCCAATATCATGGTGCCCTATTCGATGCTAGGCAATCCCTATCTGATTGCGGCAACCGACTGCACCCATTTTACAACCAATTATTTAACCTACGATATGAACCGTGCCAACAACCAAGCCAGCCAGCAGTTGACCGTGTTGTTGGGCGAGCTGCCTGATTTGAGAATCACCGCAATGGATGTGAATCCTGTGCTGACTGCTGACCAATCCTATACCATCAGTTACACGGTCATTAATGAAGGGGAGTGCGCCACAACACAAAGCACGTGGAAAGACGTGTTTTACCTGAGTGCTACGGAAGGAAATATTTCGGGCGCATACAGATTAGGCGAATGTACGCATCAAGGCGTTTTGGCAGTTGGAGAAACCTACGAGGCTACACTGAATGTGACGATACCTTCATCTGTCTCCGGAGATTATTTTGTCATTGGATATACTGATGCCACCTCACTGGTTTATGAGCACGACAACGAGGACGACAACATGACCAGTGTCCCCGTGACGGTTATGCTGCCCTTGCCTTGCGACTTGATTGTCGTGGCTCCGTCTTATCCTTCCACAGCCATATCAGGCGATGATATCACGGTCTCCTGGACCTTGTTCAACACAGGAGACAATCCTGCCCAAGGACGCATCAGGGATGCTGTTTACCTCTCATCGGACAATGACTGGAGTAGCGATGACATCATGTTAGGTTATGTTGAGAATAATGTCAATATAGCGCCCAATGGTCAACAAGATTTTGAGATGTCGACCACCATTCAAGGTGTTCCTCATGGCAGCTATTACCTTATCATCAAGACCAACATCCTCAATGCCTTGAACGAGGCCTCGTATGACAACAACGCTTGCACCGGGCCATTACCCATCGATGTAGATTATCCCGTGCTGGCCATCGGTTCCAGCGTTGACAGGACCATGGGCAGCAACCAGTATATCTACTATAAGATAGAGGTTGGACCTGAGTACGAGCATCAGACCCTATCGTGCCATTTGATTACCACCTCATCGTATCCCGGCAATGGTTTGTATATCGCTTACGAGAATGCACCTTCGATGTCGCAGTTCGATTTCTCGATGAATACTCCATACGAACAGGATTTGGAGATTTTGATCCCTTCGTTGGAGCAAGGCGAGTATTACCTGCTGGCCCGTGGCAGTGCCGAAGATAATCAGCCGCAAAACGTGACCATCTCGGCTGAAATCATAGATTTCGAAATCCTGCATATCAATGCAGACCATGGCTCCAACACGGGCTCGTTGACCACTCAGGTGCTTGGTGCCAAGTTCGACAGCATCATGGACTTCCGCCTGGTGCAAGGTGGTGAGTACATGCCTGCCGAGAAGGTTTTCTTCAGCAACTCCACCGAGTCGTTTGTCACCTTCGACCTCACCGACCTGCAAGCAGGATTGTATGACGTCGAGGCTGAGCTTCCTGGTGGCGTCATCACCATCAAGGACGGTGCCTTCACCGTTGAGGAAGGTCTGCCTGCCGAACTCTCGGTGAACATTATTGCCCCTTCAAGTGTTAGAAGCGGTAATACCTTTACGGTGAATATTGAATATGGTAATATCGGCACCACGGACTTGAATGTCTCAGGCTTGGTGGTAGTAAGCCAAAACGGCCATTATATCTCACTAGACTCAGATGGTTTGGCGGAACAATCGACACAGCTCTATTTTGAGACTGCAGAGCCCAATGGTAACCCAGATGTTCTACGTCCAGGGACCAGGGCGACACGATCTATCTTTGTTAGAGTCAATAAAAATGAAATGATTCGGATTGGCGTATTTGCCGTGCGTAACATGTATTGATAATGATAATAATATGAGAACAATGAATAAGAGACTTATCCTTTTAACCTTGTCACTCTTAACAGTGACGATGCTTCAGGCACAGAATATCATCCGCCCCAAGGTGGAATGTCCCAACGGCATCTATGTGAACAGCTATAACGGTGTGCTGTTCTACCAGCGTCCCGATGTGTCGGTCGCCAACCGCAACATGAGGCTTGAAGCTGTGTTCTACTACAACAGTTCCTCCAACAGGAAGAACTATGGCTACGGCAACGGCTGGAGCTTAGGCTCGGAGCTGCGTTTCGTCAATGACTCGTTGGGCGTTATCATCGAGCAGGGCGACGGTCGTCAAGACCTCTACACCCGTTATGGCAACAGTTTTGAGGCCCCAGCTGGTGTGTTCAGCGCATTGAGCTTCGAGGGTGATGGCTATTTGCTCACCTATAAGGACGGCACCAAATACTATTTCACCGACACGGTGAGCAAGAAGGTGACCCAGGTGAAGGACCGTTACGACAACGCCATCACCTACACCTATCAGGAAGGCAACTTGGCCACGGCCTCCGACATCAGCGGGCGATCCTTGTATTTCGCTTGGAGCAACGACTTGTTGAGTGGCATCAGCACCTCGTTCGACGACCGCACTTGGAGCTATCAATACGACGAGAACGGCAACCTGACGGCCGTGACCGACCCGATGGGTTACACGGTGCATTATGCCTACAACAAGGACAACCGCATTAAGACCTTCACCGATGCCGAAGGCTATTCCACACATATCAGCTATAACACCGACGGCATGGCGCATCGTGTGAAGACCGACCTTACAGACAAGTCGATACGTTACGAGTTGGCCAAGCGACAGACCATCTTTATCGATTATTTGACAGATGCCAATAATCAATACACAAAATACGTATGGGACGAGCAGGGTAGATTGGTTGAAATTGAGAACGTCAACATGGGCACTAGTACCAAATTTGCCTACGACGACGACAACAATCTGGTTTACCGTGAAGATGCAAATGGAAACGCCTATATTTACACCTATGATGAAAACGGCAACCGTACCTCTGAGACTGACCCTTTGGGGTATACAGAGACATACACTTATGAGAGCTCTTTTAATAAAGTTACATCCTATACAGATAAAATGGGGCATTATTACAATTATCAGTACGATGAATTTGGAGACCTATTACAGATGAATGGACCTTTGAATTATACAATTAGTTTGACTTACAATCAATACGGGCAACCTCTTACTGTAACAGATGCGAATGGTAATGTGACTCATTATGTGTATGATAATTATGGGAATCGGACTTCCAAAACTGACCCATTGGGGAATGTGACGACCTATACTTATAATTTGGCTGGTATGATACTTACGCAGACAGAACCAAACGGAGCGGTAACGACGCTTGTTTACGACAACTCGGAATGTCTTGTTGAAGCCATAGATGCATTTAATTTCAGCACTAAATTACAGTATGATCGCAAAGGTAATTTGATTGGTTATACAGATGCGCTAAACAATACTTTTACTATGTCTTACGATGCTATTGGGCAAATAGTTTCGCTTTTATCACCAAATGGGAGTAATAGTCGTTATGGGTACATAGGAAAAAGGATGGTTGCTTATATAGATGCCAATAATAATGAAACAACATACCAATACGATGATAATAATAGAATTATAAAGGTTATTAATCCCAACAACAAAACCATACAAATTAATTACGATAATATTGGCAATATTGTAGAAAAAGTGATGCCAAATGGGCAAGTGGTAACGATGCAATATGATGCAGCTGGTCGTGTTGTTTCTTCATCAGACCAATTGGGAACATTTTATGTTTATCAATATGATGGAAATGGTAATGTCATTCAGATTAACGATGAATTAGGGAATCCTATTTGTTTATATTATGATGCATTGAACAGACTGATTCAGATAAAGGATGCCATGAATTATTCAGAATATTTTACTTACGATAATAATGGCAACTTAATTACATATTTGGATAAAAATGGGAATGCTGCGATTTATTCATATGATGCTAATGGCAACTGCTTGACGTATACAGATGCCATGAATAATGTGACATATTATGTCTATGATGCAAATGGAGATTTGTTGTCTATTACAGATGCAAATGGAGCTAGTACAACTTACGAGTATGACTTAAAAAGAAAATTGAAGACTCTTACATTTCCTGACGGGAGAACGCGTAAGTTCTGGTATGATGCTATAGGAAACAAGATTCTTCAGGAAAATGAAGCAGGAGAACAAGTGGCGTTATCCTATGATGCCAACAATAGGTTAATAGCTATGAATTGTGTGGGTAATTCTAACGATGATTGTTATTATACATATGACTTTGCTGGTAGGTTAACAAGTGCCACCAACCAATATGCGTCTTCAGTTTTTTCATATGACCGTGAAGGTAGATTGCTATCGGAATCAACGAACGGATTGTTAACATCCTATGCTTATAATGATGTTGAAGGAACAATTAGTATTACATATCCTAGTGGACAACAATTGTCGCAAAAATATGATGTTCGTTCAAGACTTTCTTTTATCAAAGAAAATAATACACAATTGGCATCATTTATGTATGACAATGCAAATCGAATTTCATGTAAAGAATACGCCAATGGTGTTGTTACCAATTATTTCTATGATGCTAATGGACATATTGTTCAATTGATGGATAATCAAAATCTTGTTAATTATGAAATTGAATACGATGCTGTAGGTAATCTGGTCGTGAGAAAAGACAATGTCCATGAAGAGTCTAGTCAGGTTTATACCTATGATGCATTAAACAGACTGATTAACTATAGTAAAGGTGTTTTGGATGGGAGTAATCAAATACCTAATCCAGCACAAAACACTCAATTTGTGTTAGATGGATTAGGGAATCGTGTCCAGGTAATCAATAATGGTGAAGCATTTAATTACACTACTAATACAACAAACGCTTATACATCAATTATTGGCGATGGTTATAGTCAATATTTGACATATGATGACAAAGGTAACCTTTCAAATGATGGGACTCATACTTTTCAGTACGATTACTTTAATAGATTAGTAAGTATAGATGAGGGAAACTCCGTATCGTACAAATATGACGCCCTTGGTCGTATGGTTCAGCGTCAAACTCAAACGTTGGATGAAAACTTTGTTTTTTCAGGTAATCGGATAATAGAAAATAGAAACAGTGTCGGAGAATTGTCCTCATCATTTATTTATGGTCAAAACTCCAATGACGTTATCAGTTCTACATTGGGTACTGAATCTTATTATTTACAAAAAGACCAATTCGGTTCTACAATAGCTTTAATTGACAATAATGCAGCTGTTAGGGAACAGTATAGTTACGATCCTTATGGCAATACTGTTTTTTATGATCAAATGGGTAATCAAATAACGGGGTCTTCTTTGAATATGCCGATTTTGTATGGTGGTCATTATTTAGATGACATTTCACTGTCATACCAAATTTCTGAACGTAATCTGCAACCTAGTTTTGGTAGATTTTCTGAAAAATCTGCTTTAGTTTATGCTGGATCGATGAATAATTACGAATATCACAATAATAATCCACTAGACCCATCCGATCTTCTTCATACTAGCTTATCAATTGGTTCTAATTTTCTTGAACAAGTGGGAGGCTTTTTTGGAGGAGAAACCGCATTGGAGCTTACTAATTATTCTGACTGGCTTAGTGGTTTAGATGCTGTGGTGAAAACAACAGAATTATGGGAAACCCTGAGTAAGGGGACTGCTAGTTTCGAAGAAGAAGTGGGCCTTATGACTGAATATGCGGGAGGTATTCTTATACCTGCCATGATTGGTGCTGCAATAGGAAGTGTGATCCCAGGAGCAGGGACAGCAGTTGGTTTTGTGATTGGACTTGGAGTTGGACTCGTTCTCGATTTCGTTGTGACACCTCTTGTTGAAAAGGCAAGCAATTGGGTGGGTTCTAAAATTGGTAAAGGAATGGATATTTTTACGGATATTCGAGAAGAAAAATGTGAGCAATTCAAACAAAATGGTTATGCCAACTCTAGTATTGCGCAACAAACTTTTGCAGATGTAGTGAATCATCCATTAAATGTAGTTGGTAACGCATGGAATTTAGGAAAGAGATTATTTAATTACGGTTATGGATTAGGAGAAAAATGGTTCCCAGTTAATTAATCAACGAAAACACTATAGCTATGAAAAACAGAATATTATTAGTATTGTTGTTGTTGGCTTTATTCTATGAGCCAATCCAAGCACAACGAAGATTATTTGGTTGGGTAGAGTGTTACCAAGGCTACCAGGAACGCGAAGCCGAAAAACAGCGAATGCTTGACGAAATGGCTGCCGCTGGCATCGACATAGAAGTGCTTCTTGCCAGTGACCCCAATGAGATCATAGGCACAACGGGCTATGATGATTCCAATAGTACCGATACCTTACGCTGGGTCTCAGCCACGCAAAGTCTGCCTTATACCATTTATTTCGAGAACAATCCCGAAATAGCTACGGCTGCGGCACAGCGGGTGGAGATTAGGCACCAGATTCACCCCTTGAGTAACCTGGCCACCTTCGGCATAGGCACCTTTGGCTTCGGTGAACATGTCTTCGCCGTGGAAGGCAGCCCCTCCAACTACCAGCAGCGCCTCGACCTCACAGCGTCCATGGGCATCTATGTGGATGTGGTGGCCGGCGTGGACGTGGTCAGCAACGAGGTGTTCTGGATTTTCCAAAGCATCGACCCGGAGACAGGCTTGGCACCACAAGGCGCCGAGCAGGGTTTTCTGCCCGTCAATGACGAGGACCACAGTGGCGAGGGCTACGTGACCTTCACCATCAAACCCAAGACTCCAGCATGCTCCACCGGTGATGAAATCACGGCCTCAGCTTCCATCGTGTTCGATGTCAATGAAGCCATCGGCACCAATGTGTGGACCAACACCATCGATGCCGTGCCGCCTACCACTCAGGTGACGGGCGAAGAATTGGCACCGAATGAGTTGTTGCTTCAGTTCTCGGGGCAGGACGACGAGGAAGGCTGCGGCATCAAGCAATACAAACTCTATGTGTCGGACAACTATGCCGCATATCAGCTTTACGACACCTATCCTGCGGGATTGGAAGCGACCTTCACTACAGAATACAACCACTGCTATCGCTTTATCAGCCTCGGTGAAGACAATGTGGGCAATGTGGAAGAGATGAAGAATGAACACGACTTTGAGTATGGCAACTACAACCTTGTCGTTTCGGCTGTGGCTTCACCCGAAGAGGGGGGCACCATCACGGGTGCGGGCACCTACGTGTACGAATCGGAAGTGACCCTCACCGCCATCCCCAATACGGAATATGTGTTCAGACGCTGGACGCTGAACGGCGTTCCTGTTTCGGAGGAAGAGATCTATACCTTTGACATCCATGAAGACATGAGTCTGGTGGCCGAGTTTGTCCCCGCTAGCCTTGTCGAATTGCAATACGACCTGGCCGAAGGATGGAACTGGTGGAGCACCTGCATTGACCTTGCGAATAATGGTTTGGAGAATGTGGAAAATGCGTTAGGTTCTATTGGAATTAATATCAAATCACAACGCAATGGCTTTGTCATGAACGATGATGGCGATTGGTATGGTAATTTGGAGGAACTTGATAATCAATCCATGTATATGGTGTTGACGAATGAGCCTTCAACGATTAACCTCACGGGCCTTCGAGTAAACGCCTCCCAACTCAAGATAGAACTATCGACCAATTGGAATTGGATTGGTTATCCCTTAAGCACCACACAGTCGGTAACAAATGCCTTGTCTCAACTGGATGCCGATGATGGTGACATGATCAAATCCATGCAAAACTTCTCTGTTTATGATGGAGAAGATGGATGGTTTGGAGCTTTGCACAACCTGAACCCTGGAGAAGGCTACATGTATTACGGTCAACAACCTCATGACCTCTATTATACAGAAAGTAGAGGTTGTATCGATGAAGAATCGGCAGAAACCACCAATTGGAAATCCAACATTCACACATACGCCAACAACATGAGCTTGGTGGCTGTGGTTTCGCTCGACGACGAACTGCTGCGTTCTGAGAGCTACGAGGTGGCCGCCTTCAGCGATGGTATTTGCCTAGGCAGTACCCGTTTGCTGTACAATGACCGTCGCGACAGCTACTATGCCTTATTACCTGTTTCGGGTGAAGAGAACTTGGAGGTTACCTTCAAGCTCTATCGTTCCGATGCTGGATATGAATATCCTGGACAAGCGGATGAAACCTACGGTTTTGTCATCAACGGCATATATGGAAGCCTTGATAAGCCTGTGACCTTGCATTTCCATGGCAACACAGGAGTGCAGGAAATGGCGTCCGAGTTGCGTCTCTTCCCCAATCCTGTGAAGAAGGGCGGGGAAGTGCGTCTTGAGCTGCCTGATAACGACGGTCCGGTGCATGTGGAAATCTATAATGCGTTGGATGTGTTGGTCGACACCCAGATCATGGATGGCGCTACACTCCGTCTTAGCAAGACCTTGGCCTCGGGCATCTATGTCATCCGCGCCCAAGGCACATCCGACAGGGTTTATTATGGCAAACTAATCGTTCAATAAGAGTATTTAATCAATTACACAATTACAAAATCAATATGAAAAATGTTATTAAGCTGTTAACTTTGGCGTTGTTGCTATCGGCTTCCCTCAGGTCTTTTGCTGATGGCGAACACTGGACATGGAACCATAACCTGTATCCCTTCAATGCCACCTTTGTGGCAGTCATCAACCTTGATGGCGTGGAACAACGCAGTGACCAACTGGAGATAGGTGCTTTTTATGATGGAATCTGTCGTGGTAGTATCATTTGTGAATATGAGGAACGTAAAGACCGCTATTTCGCTTACCTCACTATCAATGGAGAAGATGGTATGGTCATGAACTTCCGTTTGTGGGACCATGAAACGGATAGCGAGCTGGATGTGACTTGCAGCGCGACATATACCTTTCATGGCAATGATCAGTTTGGCAGGCCCAGCTCACCATACGTGTTTTACTTTATTACTAATCCAAAGCAAATTGTCTTCAATGGCATCGTCAATGAACAATGGTCAGTGGCAGGCAACTGGGAAGGCAATGCCCTGCCTGCCGAAGGTGACATAGCCATCGTCAACGCCCCTTGTCAACTCGATCAGGATGCAGAAGTGCTTCAACTGGTCGTGAACGACGACAAGTCGCTGACAATTACGGAAGGTCACACCCTTACGGCAGGCAGTATCGAAAGCAATGCCGCCACCAAACTTGTTGTTGCTGATGGAGGACAACTGGTGTGCGACAATAGGGAAGGCGTGTTCGCCACGGTACAGAAGTTCGTGGAAGGCTACGGCGAGGGTTCCGACAAATGGTGCTTCATTGCTTCGCCCTTAGTGGAAGAGATGGCCCACGCAGATGTCGGCAACCTCGTGAATGAAGAGGGCTATGACCTCTATGCCTTCGACCAAGCTGCATCCGATGGCTTGGAATGGCGCAACTTCAAGGACAACACTTTGACGCTAAATCCAGGTGAGGGCTATCTTTACGCCAATACTGCTAATGCAACGCTCGAGTTTGCGGGCGAACTCAATAGCACGGTAGATAAAGTTAGTTTGAGTTATGGTTCTGACTATACCCAGGCGGGGTGGAACCTTATCGGCAATCCCTATACCCGTAATGCCTATGCTGACAGAAGCTATTATGTATTGGATGAGGATGGTGCGGCCTTGAATCCTATCGCCGCATCCGAGGCCGTAGTTATCAAGCCTTGCACGGGTATTATGGTGAAGGCTTCTGCTGAAGGAGAAAAGGTCAGTTTTAGCCCTAATGCACCGAGCGGTAGCAAAGGCAACCTGAGGATGCTGGTTTCGTCAGCTAGTCGTAGTACCTCATCCGATTGTGCCATCGTCAGTTTCAATACCAACGATGACTTGGCCAAGTTTGTCTTCCATAGCGGTGGTCCCAAACTCTCCATTCCCCAGGGAGAAAAAGAGTTTGCCATCGTTTCCGCTGAGAGAGAAGGTGAAATTCCTGTTAATTTCAAGGCTGGCGAAAACGGTAACTACACCATTAGTGTCAATGCTTCGCATGTGGATATGGACTACCTGCATTTGATCGACAATCTTACGGGAGACGATGTGAATCTCTTGGAGACACCGAGTTATTCCTTCAATGCCCGTGTTGCCGACTATGCATCAAGGTTCAAGATTGTTTTCATTTGCGGAGACGGCCCTTCGACAGACTCAGAGACCTTTGCCTATTTTAATGGCATGGAATGGGTTATCGATTATGAGGGCGAAGCCGTACTTCAGATGTTAGATGCAAAAGGGCGCATCGTCTTTAGCAAAGATGCTGTACATCGTGTCACTACGACGGGGATGGCTCCTGGTGTATATATGTTCCGCCTTGTATGTGGCAATGATGTAAAGATGCAAAAGATCGTAGTTAGATAATGAATAACAATAAACTATACATATCAATGAAGAAACTAGCAATAATAATAGCCCTTGTTCTTGGAATGAACACCTTAACATTTGCCCAAGGTGGTTTGTTTAAGCGAGGCGATGAACCAGACCAACAGTTGAATGGTGGTCGCGAAGGCAGTGAAATGCCTTTGTTGCCCACGCAACACAACCAAGGTGGAAACCATGATGCTGATGCTCCACTAGGAAGTGGGGTTATTGTCTTGTTGGGCCTAGGAGCGGGCTACGCTTTAGTGAGCAGAAAGAGAAGCGAATGAGAAGATACCTGTCGATCTTTTTATTCTTGCTGTTTGCTGGAAGCGTCCGCGCCAACCATTGGGAACCTGACCCCCATCAGTATCCTTTCAACATGAATGTCATAGGAGTGATTGAGATCAATGGGATAGAATTGGCTGCCGAAGGTTTTGAAGTGGGCGCTTTCTGTGGCGACGAATGTCGTGGCAGCGAGATGCTGACCTTCTATGAGGGTCTCGATCGTTATTTGGTCTTTATGACCATTTACGGGCAGTCAGGAGACGCCTTTTCATTCAAGTTGTATGACCACTCCACTCAGAGGGAACTTGAGCTGACGCCGCCCGAAACATTGCCATTCACTGCCAACGCCATTGTGGGTGCTTTGCATGATCCTTATGTTATTTCCTTTTCTGGAGGAATGGGTGTGATTACGGCAAATGCCGTACCAGAAGAAGGGGGAACGGTAACGGGTGGAGGCGCCTATTGGATAGGGGAGACCTGCACCTTGCAGGCCACAGCCAACGAAGGCTACGCCTTTGTAGATTGGACCGAGAATGGCCAGCGGGTCTCTACGGAGCCCACTTTGTCCATTTTCGTGATGGAGAACCGTGATTTGCAAGCCAATTTCAGTGTCAATTCGTACGAGATTATGGTTGAGGCGCAGCCGGGTGAGGGCGGAAGCGTTACAGGGCAAGGTACATACGATTATGGAATGTTGGTGACCGTGTCGGCGTCGCCCAATGATCACTATGAATTCGTCAACTGGACGGAAGACGGCATGATGCTCTCCAATATGGTGGATTTTACTTTCATGGTCAGCGGAGACCGACATCTTATCGCGACTTTTGCCGAGGAATGTCTTACAATTAAAGCCGATGTGTTTCCTGATAACGCTGGTATTATTGAAGGAATGGGCAACTATGCTTACGGACAAACCGCAACGCTTACGGCGTTCCCCAATGACAATTATGAGTTTGTTGAATGGACGGAAAACGGCGCGTTTGTTTCTAACCAAAGCTCTATTACTTTCACCGTAACACAAGACCGGTACTTGGAAGCCCATTTTGGTCATTATGATGGCATAACAGAGCTTGAGCCTAAAGTGTCGATATTCCCAAATCCAACAAGTGGAATATTTACTGTTGCTGGGGCTACAGCCGATTGTGAGATGAAATTATTGAATGCTAATGGTGAACTATGTTTGTCAACGAAGAGCAATGGAGACTCTATGTTTGACATCCGTCACTATCCTAGGGGAATCTACTTCTTTGTCGTTAAAGACCGTTTGAATGCGTTTGTATACAAAATAGTATTGCAATAGATCTTGTGGAAACTGACAAAACCAGTTTATATTCTTAATTTGTGACGTTCGGAGGCCGCCCCGCTTGAGGTGGTCTCCGGTTTTTTTTATACAATGTCAAATACGAAACTGTTTAAAATCGAACTACCTTTTCGTGATTATTTAAAATATTAAAGTTCAATACTATACCCGACAGCAAACGACAGCAAACGACTACTGTCGACAACAAACGTTTAATCAACGGCTTGGTCTTGACAAACTCCGTTACTTTGCAGCATCAAAATCGATAAAGCTATGACGGACAGAAGACCATTCGACAAGGAAAAAACTACCAAAATCCCGTTTTCGGAATTAATAGAGCTAATCAATCAAAAGTGTGACTACAGATTCGCCATCATCGACAATGAGGTGGATGAGGAACTGATGGCTTTGGCCAAAAAGGAAGGAATTGACCTGACAGGCTACAAGCACGTGATTGAAACTAGTGGAACAAGTCACTCACAAAACAGGCATGGGGAGAATAGTAAAGACAGAATGCCTTTGGCAATGGAGGATTATTTCCTTATTCCTTACATCATCAAAAACCGAGATTCTGTAATTATTTCTCCCTCAGTGACAAGGATACATAAAAACAGGGTCTTCATTTACGAAAAGAAGATAGGTAACCAATACGTGTACGTGGAAGAGATAAGGAGAGGAAGAAACAAAAGCCTAGCTTTTCAATCACTACGAAAAAGAAAAGCCCCCGATTAGGAGGCTTTAGTCTGTTATCGCGGAGGGTGTCATGCCGTGGCCTGTCCCTTACGTCTTGATAATCCGCTGTTTTTCTATCCGTTTCCGCGACCAACAATTTGCAAAAATACAACTTTCCCATAAACCACATGCCTAATCAATAAAAAATCAACAAAAAATGTCGCTGGTAGACCAAAAAAAACTATTTTTGTCCCTTTGTTGGGCTGCTTGTCCTGCGTATCGCGTCACGCAACGGTCACTGAGCTTGTCGAAGTGTCCCGCGTCAAAACCACAAATCTTGAATCTTGAATTTTAAATCTTAAATCTTAAATCATTAAATACTAACTATTAAAACACCCACAAATCATGACTACAGAAAAAACACAAGAAGAAGCTGCAAAACTGAGGCAGGAGAAA
>CAMUYT010000012.1 GCA_947164955.1 uncultured Bacteroidales bacterium
AGACATCGCCCTCAGCACTGCGGATGATTTCGAGACGTTTCTCACAGCCTTCCACGATGGCCAAAGGCAACGATTTGGCATACATCTGCGAGCGCATGTTGTAGCGCAAGAACTCGATGACATATTTCGGGCCAGCTACAAAGCCGCCGATGATGGCCATGGCCTTGGCGTAGGCACCGATATAGATGTCGATGTCGTCCATCACGCCGAAGTGCTCGGACGTGCCGCGGCCCGTGGGACCCATCACACCGAAGCCGTGTGCGTCGTCGATGAGGATGCGGAAGTTGTACTTCTTCTTCAGGGCCACGATGCCGGCGAGGTCGCCCAAAGCGCCCGTCATGCCATACACGCCCTCGGTGATGACGAGGATACCGCCACCCGTTTTTGCCACCACTTCGGTGGCGACCTTCAGTTTCTTCTCAAGGTCTTCCATATTGTTGTGACGGTACTTATATTTGTTGCCAATGTGCAAACGGATACCATCAAGCAAACAAGCATGGGCCTCATTGTCGTAAACAATCACATCGTGCATCGTCGTCAACGTGTCAATAGTTGACACAATACCTTGATAACCAAAGTTAAAGAGGTAAGCCGCTTCTTTCTTCTCAAAGTCGGCCAGCTCGTGCTCAAAATGCTCGTGCATACGGGTATGACCCGTCATCATGCGGGCACCCATCGGGGCAGCGAGACCATATTTGGCGGCAGCTTCGGCATCCACGCGACGAATCTCGGGGTGATTGGCCAAACCCAAATAATTGTTCAAGCTCCAGCAGAGCACTTCCCTGCCATTGAAGGTCATGCGTGGGCCCATCTCGCCTTCCAGACGAGGGAATGCGAAATAGCCGTCGGCGCGTTCGCGGTATTGCCCAATCGGGCCACCGGAATCCTTTGATATTCTTTCAAATATATCCATCAATTTAAAAATTTAAAGATTTAAAGATTCAAAATTAGGTGGCACAAAAATAGTAAATATATTGATTGTCACAACATGTAGGAATTATTTTTATCTTTGCAGCCATATTAAAACGGCCCTTCGACAAGCTCAAGGGCCTTTATCGACAATAAAATGTTAGACCTCAAAAACAAAACCGCACTCATCACTGGTGGCGGCACCGGCATCGGGCAAAGCATTGCACTCCACCTGGCCAAGGAAGGCTGTCACCTCGTCCTCACCGGCTTGGGCATCGACGACCTCAACAAGACCAAGGCAATGTGTGAGCAATACGGCGTAAAGGCATGGGCCACCGAGACCCAACTTGATGATTACGCCTCCATCGACCGCCTCCACGACTTCGTAATTGACAACGGCCTTAGCATCGATCTCTTCGTGCTCAACGCGGGCATCTCACAACGCGAGAAAGCCTTCGATACCGACATCGCCGTCGACGAGAAAATCCTCAAGATTGACTTCCTCAGCGGCGTCTATCTCGTGAAGACATTCAAGGATATGATTCTTGCCAAGGAGCATGTGCAGTTCAGCGTGACCACTTCCCTATCGGGGCTGTTCGGCTTCCCGCTGCGCTCGGCCTATTGCGCGGCCAAGCACGCATTGTTTGGTTTCTACGAATCGCTGGAATTGGAATACGACAACATCGGTGTCACCTTCCTCATCCCTGGACGCATCAACACGCAAATCAGCAAAAGCGCCCTCCATGGCGACGGCTCGGCCCACGCCAAGATGGACGCTGGACAGGCCAATGGCCTCGACGTCGAGAAATGCGGTGCCATCGCTGTGCGCGCCATCAAACGACAAAAGCACCGCAAGCTCATCGGCAAGACCGAGTTGCTGATGGCTTACATTCACAAATATTGCTTACCTTTGTATTACAAACTTTCGAGAAAAATATCAGCAACATGAACGAGAAAATCATCTGCGGCATACAACAAGTGGGCATCGGCGTGAACGATTTCGTCGAGGCCTGGAAATGGTACTACGACAACTTCGGCTTCGAGATCAAGATTGTCGACGACGAAGGCGTGGCAGAACGCATGCTCCCCTACACGGGTGGCAAGCCCCAACCCCGTCGTTCGGGCATCGCCGTCAATATCCGTGGCGGCGGCGGTTTCGAGATCTGGCAGCCCAAAGGTCGTGAACTCAACTATCTGAAAGAACCTGTCAAACTCGGCGACCTGGGCATCCTCATCGCCAAGGTGAAAACCTCCGACATCGAAATGGCCTACAACACCTTTATTAATAAGGGCCTCGATGTCATCAGCGAAATCAGCACCTCGCCCATCGGCCAAAAGCAGTTCTTTATGAAAGACCCTTACGGCAACCTGTTCCAACTCGAGCAAGACGATTACGTCTTCATCGATGAGAAGAAAACCACTGGTGGTGCCAACGGTGCCACGCTCGGCGTAAGCGACATCGACAAGTCATTGCCTTTCTACACTCAACTCCTCGAATACGACAAGATCGTCCTTGACCAAACTGCCGTTTTCGACGACCTGAAATGCCTTCCAAACGGCGACAAGCCCATACGCCGCGTCATTCTGGAACGTTCGAAACCCATTGAAGGACCGTTAAGCCGTATCATGGGGACCTCGCATCTTGAGCTCATCCAAAGCGTTGACGCTCCTGGCAAGAAACTTTACGAAAACCGCTATTGGGGCGACCCTGGTTTCATCCACCTCTGCTTCGATGTTCGTCACATGGATGCCGTCAAGACGCAAGCCGAAGCCATGGGGCATCCTTTCGTGTGCGACAGTGGCGCCGACTTCGGTATGGGCGATGCCAACGGCCATTTCACCTATGTTGAAGACCCCGACGGCACCCTCATCGAATTCGTCGAAACCTTCAAGATCCCGATTGCGAAGAAGTTCGGGCTCTACCTCAATCTCGCCAACAAAGACGACCGCAAGCCTCTCGGAATTCTGAAGTTGCTTCGGTTCGCCAAGGTGAAACGCGAGAGCATCAAATGAAAAAAGCCGGCCCGAGGGTCGGCTTTTTTGTTGCATTGTCAATCTTCTTATTTGGTGATGCCCAATTTGGCTTTCACGTCCTTCGTGCAGTCGACAGCATCAGTGCCCACATAAACCGTGGCGCCCGTGGCCAGGTCAAGGATATAGGTGTAACCTTTTTCCTTTCCGACGGTGTTGATGGCATTCTGGATCTTGTCGAGCATCGGTTTGAGGAGCTCGGCACGCTTACCTTCAAAATCCTGTTCAGCATTAGCTTGGAACTGCTGGATACGGGTCTGGATGTCGACGATTTCCTTCTCCTTCGATTGCTTCACCAGATTCGACATTGTGGCTTGGTTGGCCTCATAGTCCTGCATCTTGGTTTGATACTCTTGAGCCATAGTCTGGAGTTGGTTTTGAAGATCGTTGTAATACTTCTCAAGATCCTTCTCAGCCTTGGCCTTCTCAGGCATGACATCGAGAATCTCTGCCGTATTGACATGGGCAATCTTCACCTGGGCATTGGCCACACCGCTCATCACGAACAAGGCAACGCCTAAAAACAATACTTTGAATAATTTGTTCATTTTATTGACTTTTAATAATTTAACTCTTTCTTCGTTAACAATCAAGCTGCAAAGATACAAAATATTTGCGATCTCAAGCCGATATTTTCATTATTTCTTGGGTTTCACCGTCGAACCCGACCTACCCCCTGAAGTGGTTGAGCCCGTACCTGCACCAACAGCGCCTGCTCTGCGGCGATCTTCGCGGCGCACAGTCTGCATGACGTTGCCCAGTTGGTCGAGCACGTCGTCGCTGATGTCGTTCTTGTCATTGGCATAGAGCACGGAGGTACCAGAAGCCAAATCGAGGACGAAGGCATAGTTTTTGGTTTGGGCCACTTCCTTCATGGCAGTATAGACCTTCTCTTGGATAGGTTGGATCAGTTCAGTGCGTTTTTGGTAAAGTTGGCCTTCGGCGCCAAAATACTGCATCTGCAGGTTCTTGGCTTCCTGCTCCTTGTCGACGATGGCTTGCTCACGGGCGCGTTTTTGGTCTTCCGAAAGCAGCAACATTTCGGTTTGGTACTTGCTGTACATCTCCGACACCTTGTCGTAGACGGCTTTCACTTCTTTCTGCCATTGGGTGGAAAGAGCGTTCAATTCTTCCTGGGCATCTCCATACTCAGGGATGTTTTCCATGATGTACTCTGAATCAACATAGACGATTTTTTGTCCGCCACCAATCTGCGCGTTCGTGGCAAGGATGCCGCCACAAACCAATGCAGCGGTCAAGATTAAAGATTTAAATGCTTTCATTGTATTATGCCTTTCTAATTTGTTTGTTATTTCTGTCTTTATCTATCAATAATCGTTCCAAAACTAGTCAATTGAACCTCCAATGGAGAAGTGGAACTGGCTGTGGTTGTTGCCCGTGGTGCCATACACGTCGTCGAAGCCATAGCCCCAGTCGAGGCCGAGCAAGCCGAACATAGGAAGGTAGATGCGCACGCCAACGCCTGCCGAGCGCTTCACGTCGAACGGATTGAAGTTCTTGAAGCCGAGCCAGCAATTGCCTGCTTCGAGGAAGGTCAACGCATAGATGGTGGCTTGCGGATTGAGTGAGAGCGGATAACGCAGTTCCATGGTGTATTTCGTCATCAGGTTACCGCCGTTACCACCCGAGTTGCTGCTATTGTAGAAGCCCGGCGTCAGCGAGTTATTGGCATAACCACGCATACCAACTAGTTCGCGGCTGTCGAAGGAATAGTTGTTCAAGCCGTCGCCTCCAAGGAAGTAACGATGGAAGGGCGTGGGACCGATTTGATTGTTAAAATGACCAAGATAGCCGAAGCGCACACGTGTCATCAGCACCAGCTTCTCATAAAGCTCGGTGTACCAAGCGGCCTTGAAGGTCCAGCGGTGCATCTCAATCCATTTATATCTCTCGTTCTCCGAAAGGGCCGTATAATCCTTGTTCGTAAACAGCGAATAGGGCGGAGTGATTTCAAGACCAAACTGGAACTCAGAGCCATTGCGTGGATAAATGGGTTGGCTCACCGAGTTGCGCGACAACACAAAATTGTAACTAATGAGGTTGAACTTGCCGTTGCCATCGCCCACATTCAGATGAGCAGTCTGATAGTTGTTCAAATTATAGCGCTTGACATTAATTCCTTGATACAACGAGAAATAATCATCTGGCCATGTCAAACGGCGCCCCAGTCCGATCGTACCACCTGTCATGTTGAAATAACCATAGTCAGCTGCGGACTTGTCCCTATATTTGCCATAGAACGACTGGTAGAAGGAGGCTGAGAACGCGTTGGGCTTACGGCCGCCGAGCCAAGGCTCGGTGAACGCGATGCTATAGGTGATGTATTGGGTACCGTAGGTGGTCACGCTGAGGGAGAGCTTTTGCCCGTCGCCCATCGGCAGGGGACGCCAAGCCTTCTTGTTGAAGATGTTGCGCATCGAGAAATTGGAGAATTGCAAACCGGCCTCAAGCATCAGGTAGCCAACAGCATAACCTGCCGAGAAACGAATCTGGTCGGCGGCAGCCTCTTCGACAGAATAACCAATGTCGACGGTATTGTCGGAAAAGTTGGGCTGCACATCAGGTGTGATGTTCTCTTGGTTGAAGAAGCCCAAAGTGGCCAGCTCACGGATGGAGCGCACCACATCGCTACGGCTATAGAGTTGTCCCGGACGCGTATAGAGTTCACGCAGCACCACATGGTCGTATGTTTTCGTGTTGCCTGAAAGCGTCACGTTGCTGATACGGGCCTGTTTGCCTTCAGTGAGGCGGATTTCCAGGTCGATGGAATCATTTTCCACCGCCACCTCAACAGGATCGACACGGAAGAAGAGGTAGCCATCATCCATATACAGCGAGCTGATGTCGAGATTGGTCTCGCTATAGTTCAGGTTCTTGTCGAGCAATTCCTTATTATATACGTCGCCAGGTTTGATGCCCAAGATGGAATTAAGCGTTTCGTCAGTATACTTCGTATTGCCCGTCCAGGTGATGTTACGATAATGGTATTTGTTGCCTTCATCGATGACGATGTCGATACCCATGTTGCGTTCGTCGATGTCGTAAACCGAATCGCGTACGATACGGGCATCGCGGTAGCCTTTGGCGTTATATTTATCGATGATGAGTTTCTTGTCGTCTTCGTAATTCTTATCCAGGTATTTTGAAGCCTTGAAGATACGGGGACGATAGTTGTCGTAAAAGTACTCTTCCACCCTATTGACAGCTCTCAAGGGATGAAGGGTGAACACATCAGCCACTGTATTCACGATCATCGGGCCCAAGGGGTTGAGCGGGTCGAAATGTCCGCGTTGCTTGGTCTCCTTCATGGCACTCAAAATCTGTCCGTCGGTGAGATTGTCGTTACCAATGATATTAATCTCGCCAATGCGCACTTTGGGGCCTTTGTCGATATTGATAAGCATGTCGATATAGTTCTCACGGGCAGTGTCGGCCTGTTGCTGGATGTCGATGGCAACGTTGTGATAACCTTTGTCGAAATAATAATTCTCAATGATGCGGGTGGTCTTGGTCAGCAGGTGATCGGTGGCGATGTCGCCACGAGATAGGTTGATCTTGTTGCGGATGTCGTCGGCTTCGCTTTTCTTGATGCCCTTGAACGAGAACTTGGAGACCCTGGGGCGCTCTTTGATGACGATTTGCAGGAACACCTTGTTGCCTACAAAATCCGTAGCATTAATGGCCACATCTTCAAACAAGCCTTGCTCCCAAATCTTGCGAATGCCTGACGAGATTTCATCACCAGGGATGGAAATGGTTTGCCCGACCCTCAAGTCGGCAATGAGGCCTAACATGGATGCATCGACATACTTGGCACCATCAACGACGATGCCTCCAATTTCGTATTTCTGCGGATGTCCATAGTCAATCTCCGAAAGGTCGTCGCCAATTTCGACTTGCCCGAATCCTGCATTCCCAAAGCCAAGGAATGCTGTTAGAAGCAGTACTATAGGTAAATATTTCAATCGCATAATTCTATCTTTCAATCATTTATTCATAATTTGCTCGCTCGTCTTTCCGAAACGGCGCTCGCGATGCTGATAATTCAGAATCGCCTCGTAGAGATCAGCTTTGCGGAAATCGGGCCAATATTTTGGGGTGAAATACAGTTCGGAATAGGCCAATTGCCATAGCAGGAAGTTGCTGATGCGTTCCTCTCCGCTGGTGCGGATAAGCAGCTCGGGATCAGGCATATTATACGTGGAAAGGTAGGACGAAATCAACGCGTCATCGATGGCATCAGGAGCCAGTTTGCCAGCAGCCACGTCTTGTGCCATACGTTGCGAGGCTTGTTTCAGGTCCCAACGGCCGGAATAACTCAAAGCCAAGGTCAAGGTCATACGGGTATTGTGACTCGTATCATCAATGGCTTGCATCAGTTGCTCGTAATTGGCCTTAGGCAGGCTTTTCAGGTCGCCAATGGCATTGAGCTTGATGCTGTTCTTGTTCATCGTACTCACCTCTTTTGTGATGGTGGTGGCCAGCAACGACATCAGCCCGCTGACTTCGGCCAGCGGACGGTTCCAGTTCTCGGTCGAGAAAGCATAGAGGGTGAGGTAACCCACGCCCAATTCCGCGCATCCTTCCGACACCTCGCGCACCGATTGAATGGCGCTTTGATGGCCAAACAGACGCGGTTTACCGCGTTCTTTGGCCCAACGGCCATTGCCGTCCATGATGATGGCAATGTGCTGTGGCAGCCGTTCGATATCGATTTGTTGCTTCAACTGTTCCTTGAGTTCCATGGTCAGAATTTGCTTAAGTTACAGCCCCTTCCATCGGGCAGGTTGAATTTCCAGGTAAGCGAAACGCGTGCCATTCCAAACCAATCGTTGAAGGCGGAGTTGCCGCGTTGTTGTCCTTCTATATAATTGCCCGTTGGGTCGGTCAGATCGTAAGTCGTACCATCTGGGGCAGTGTAGACAGCATGGTCTTTGGGATAAACCGTTGCCACATCGTCGAGATAGTCGGTGAAGGTCTTCTGCATACGCCATTCCACCGTGGCAGCCATGTGACGCGACAATGAGAACTTCACACCCATGCCAAAGGGAATGGAAATGCCGATGGGACTGGTCTTGCCAACCATGCGTTCATACCATTTGGCATCCTCGGGTTCGGGAGCTTCAGTGGCAAAGTCTCCCAAATCGATTAAGGTATCGCCTACGGTAGCATAGGCCGTATATTGGAACACTGAAATGCCACCGAAAATGTAAGGCGACACATTCTTTTTCGGGTTGCCAGTGTAATATTCGAGGAAGTTGAACTCTGCCACAATACTGAAGTCGTTGATGTTCGACGTGAAGTTCAAGCCGCGTTCAGGACGCCATTTGGCGACTTCATCGGAAGCAGTCACCTTGGCCCTGCTATAGTCGAATCGGAAAGTCCAACGGTTGTCATAGTTGAAGCGAACCACGCCTCCATATTGCAGCTGGGCTTGTAAAAAAGGCAGGGTCGGATTGAGGTCGCCCATATAATAACTCACGCCCACATGTGGACCAATCTCCAAGGTCTTGGGGTCGTCAAATTGGGCATTAGCCGTGGCAAAAACCGCCAAACAGCTCAATATCAGTAAATAACGAAGTTTTCTATACATAATTCAAGGCTGCAAATTTATGAATTTTTCCAATGAAAACGACAGAAATCAATTTCTATTGTCTTTTCCCCACATCAATTTATTGCGGATGGTGCTGAAAAAGTCCTCGCCCCGCATCCTTACCAGATTGAGACAGAAGTGGGCTTTGCGCACCTCAAGCTGGACGGAAGTGTCTAATGTACAGCTCCTTGAGTCCATGCTGAATACAAATTTCTTCTCGCGACCTTCCACTTGGATGCGGATGGTGCTGTCGTCTGGGATGACCACAGGACGCACCGTAAGATTATGTGTGGCGATGGGTGTGATGACGAAATTCTTGGCATTGGGCGCGATGATGGGGCCGCCTGCACTCAGCGAATAGGCCGTAGAGCCCGTTGGCGTGGCCAATAGGATGCCGTCGCCCCAATAGGTATTGAGATATACATCATCAACGAACACCTTGATCGCCAACAAACTATGTTCAGGATTTCGGATGACGTTGAGCTCGTTGAGCGCATAGCGCACATCGCCAAAGACATCGTGAGGCTCTATCAATTCCAGCAATGTGCGCTGCTCCACCAGATAATTGCCCGATAGCACGCACTGCACCGCCTCTTCAATGTCGTTTTTCGAGATGCTGGAGAGGAAACCGAGTCGCCCCATGTTGATACCCACCACGGGCATACCGGAATCGCGGACAAAAGGCACCGTGTCGAGGATGGTACCGTCGCCGCCGATAGAGAACATCAAATCGGCACGACCGTGCAGGTCGTCGTAGGATTGGAAAACATCATACTTCACGCCTTCAGGGACGAAGGCAGCGACGATGTCGGAAAAAGGTTGATATACAACGATACCAATTTGTTTTTCAGACAACTCAGCAAACAATTTTCGCATATACTCCCCATTTTCGGGGGCAATGTTTTTTCCAAACAGTGCGATGTTCATAGTTGTTATTTTGATGCGAAACACGGAACCGTGAGACGCGGGACGAGCCAAAGACTCGAGTCCCATATCCCCTAGCCTCGTGTCCGCTATATTCCTTCTTCTTTTACAGATTCATGGCTTTCGTCAGTCATCATTCGAATATAATTCACATAACGCCAGTCAGCAATGTCGCCATTTTCCACAGCTTCCTTTACTGCGCACCCAGGTTCGTGGGTGTGAGTACAGTTGGAAAAACGGCATTCGCTCATCAAGTTGCGCATTTCGGGGAAACGCTGGGCCAGGGTTTTCTTCTCCATGTCGTACAACACAAACTCCTTGATGCCAGGGGTGTCGACAATCCATGCGCCGAAGTCGAGATGATGCATCTCGGCAAAAGTCGTCGTATGCATACCCTTTTCATGTACATCGGAAATAGCCCCGATACGCACGTTCAATGATGGGTCGAGGACATTGACCAAAGCCGACTTGCCCACGCCAGAATGGCCTGTGAGCAAACATATCTTCCCTTGCATCAAAGCCTTAAGCTCCTCCATTTGGAAACCGGTCTTGGCCGAAACGCCAAACGACGTATAGCCCACTTTTTGGTAATACTCCATCAAGACACACATTTCTCCTATCTGTTCGTCAGTGTACAGGTCACACTTATTGAAAATCACGGCGGCAGGGATGTGATAAGCCTCGGCGGTGACCAAAAAACGGTCGATGAACCCTGTTGAAGTGCGCGGGTGTGCAATGGTGGCCACCACAATGGCCAAGTCCACGTTGGCTGCGATGATATGTGAGGCCTTGCTCAGGTTAACCGACTGGCGGACAATCACGTTATCACGCGGCTCAATCTTCTTGATGACTGCTGTCTCTTTGCCAGGTTCCTGCTCAAACTCCACGTTATCGCCCACTGCCACAGGGTTGGTGCTACGAATGCCGTCCAAACGGATTTTCCCACGCAGCCGGCATTCCCACTGCCGCCCCTGCTCATCGAGAACGATGTACCAACTACCCGTAGATTTGATGACCTTCCCTAACATTTCTGGTATCTTTTTCCTGGCAACGCCATAAGCACACCGTCGAATTCGAGGTTCAACAAAAGGGCAGCAATCTTGGTGGTCGGCAACTCCGACTTCACGATGATATCATCCAAACTGACAACGGCATTGTTGCCGAAACAGTCCATGACCATCTTTTCTTCATCGGTAAACTCGCGAAACAACGCCGTCTGCTTTTCCGACTTGGTTTCTGAGTCCCAACGCATTACATAACGCATATTAAGCACACTCTCCATCAAGTGGGCACGGTTGGTGCGGATGAGATAGTTGCAGCCTTGGCTGTAAAGATCCATCACCCGACCGGGGTAGGCGAACACGTCGCGACTATAGGAATTGGCTATGTCGGCCGTAATCAGCGAGCCACCTTTCATTGCCGATTCGATGACCACCACGGCATCGGCCATGCCAGCGATGATACGGTTGCGACGCGGAAAGTTCTCACGGTCAGGCTGCGTGCCACTCATACATTCTGTGAGGACGCCTCCTCCGTGCTCAATCATATCGTTGGCCAACTTCTTGTTTGGCGCGGGATACACTTGCTGCATCCCACAGCCCATCACCCCGATGGTCGGGATGTCGTTTTTCACGGAAGCCTTGTGCGCACAAGTATCCACACCATAAGCCAGTCCGCTAACAATCAAAACATTATCATCCTTTAGATCCTCGACCAACTGGTTGCAGTTTTCCTTACCGTATTCGGTAATATTGCGCGTACCGACGATGGCCACCACGCGATTGGCGTTGAGGTTGGCCTTACCTTTATAATACAGCATCATCGGGCTATCGTCGCATTGCAGCAAACGGCGTGGATAGTCGGAATCGAGGAAAAAAAGCGGGCGGATGCCGTTTTCCTCAACGAAAGCGATTTCCTCCTCAGCCCGTTTCAGGTATTCTTTAGGTTTGCATATGGCCTCGATGGAAGCCTCGCGCATCCCGCTGATCTTCTCGAGCGACTTACGCGTCTCTTTGAATATGGCTTCGGCGCTACCGCAATAGTGCACGAATTTCTTCCCGCTGATATCACCGATACCAGGGAGAAGGGTTAGGGCTATTTGATACTGAAGGTCGGTCATACTAATCCAATTTCAACACAGCAAGGAATGCCGACTGCGGCACCTCGACATTGCCGATTTGACGCATACGTTTCTTACCAGCCTTTTGCTTCTCAAGCAGTTTGCGCTTACGCGACACGTCGCCGCCGTAGCACTTCGCCGTCACATCCTTGCGCACCTGACGCACCGTCTCGCGGGCGATGATTTTCGCACCGATGGCTGCTTGGATGGCGATGTCGAACTGGTGACGTGGAATCAACTCTTTCAGCTTCTCGCACATGCGCCGACCAAAGTCGTATGCATGGCCGCGATGGATCAAGGTTGACAAGGCATCCACCGACTCGCCGTTGAGCATGATGTCGAGTTTCACCAAATCGGCATCTTGATAGCCGGCAATATGATAGTCGAAGGAGGCATAGCCTTTCGAGATGGACTTCAGTTTGTCGTAGAAATCGAAGACGATTTCGGAGAGCGGCATCTGGAAGGTCAGCTCCACGCGGTCGGTGGAGAGATAGACCTGGTTTTTCAGCACGCCACGACGGTCGATGCAAAGGGTCATAATCGGCCCTGTGAACTCATTCTTCGAGATGATTTGCGCGATGATGTAAGGCTCCTCAATATGGTCGATTTTGGTCACCTCAGGCAAGCCGCTCGGGTTGTGCACCTCGATCATCTCCCCGTCGGTCTTGAAGCATTTGAACGACACGTTGGGCACCGTAGTGATGACGTCCATGTCGAACTCGCGGTCGAGGCGTTCCTGAACGATTTCCATGTGGAGCAAGCCCAAGAAGCCGCAGCGGAAGCCAAAGCCCAAAGCCGCCGACGACTCTGGTTCCCAAACCAAACTGGCATCGTTGAGTTGCAGTTTCTCCAAAGAGGCGCGAAGTTCCTCATAATCATCCGCGTCGACGGGATAGATACCCGCAAACAGCATGGGCTTCACATTCTCGAAACCCGCCACTGGCTCGGCACAAGGACGTTCGACGTGCGTGATGGTGTCGCCCACCTTGACCTCTTTCGAGGTCTTGATGCCCGAGATGATATAACCCACATCGCCCGCTGAAAGCTCGTTCTTAGGCACTTGCTTCAGTTGAAGCACCCCAATTTCGTCGGCGTTATATTCCTTGCCCGTAGCAAAAAACTTCACCAAGTCGTTGGTATGCATCGTGCCATTCATAATACGGAAATAGGCGATGATGCCGCGGAACGAGTTGAACACCGAGTCGAAAATCAAGGCTTGCAGTGGCGCTTCGGGGTCGCCCTTGGGACACGGAATGCGATCCACAATGGCATCGAGCACGGCAGGCACGCCTTCGCCCGTGCGGGCACTGACGCGCAAAATCTCGCTCGGGTCGCAGCCCAAGAGGTCAACCATCTGGTCCTCCACGATGTCGACCATCGCGCTGTCCATGTCGATCTTGTTCATCACAGGGATGATTTCGAGGTCGTGTTCCAAAGCCGAGTAAAGGTTGGCAATCGTTTGTGCCTGAATGCCTTGTGTGGCATCCACCACAAGCAAGGCACCTTCGCAAGCGGCTATCGAGCGCGACACCTCATAAGAGAAGTCGACGTGACCGGGAGTGTCAATGAGGTTGAGCGTGTATTCCTCGCCTTTGTAGTTGTATTTCATTTGGATGGCGTGGCTCTTGATGGTGATGCCACGTTCGCGCTCGAGGTCCATGTCGTCCAAGACTTGGTCCACGAGTTCCTTTGAATTCAGCGTATGGGTCAATTCCAAAAGCCTGTCGGCCAAGGTCGATTTGCCGTGGTCGATATGGGCAATGATGCAAAAATTTCGAATGTTTTTCATTATGGCCGCAAAAATAGAAAAAAAATCGCTTGAAAACGCAACCTATAATAAGGAATATCCCTAATTTTGCAGTCTGAAAAAGAAGATTGCCTATGATGCCTATTTTACCCGACACCTATTCCATAGAAGAGAAAGAAGAAATCGAACGACGACACCAACGCCTCATCGACGCTTGGCAAACGCGCAAGGAATCCCAAGACCTTGAAGCGGTCGACAAGGCTTTCTACTTTGCCTGCGAAGCCCATAAGGACCAACGCCGGCGTTCTGGCGAGCCCTATATCTACCATCCCATCGAGGTGGCCACCATCGCCGCACACGACATCGGTTTGGGACGCACGTCCATCATCTGCGCCCTGTTGCATGATGTGGTGGAAGACACAAAATACACCCTCAACGACATCAGCGAGATGTTTGGCGAGAAAGTGTCGCGCGTGGTCGATGGTCTGACCAAGTTCGAGCAAATGGACAATGTGGAGAGTATGCAAGCCGAAAACTTCAAGAAGATCATCACCTCCATGTCCTACGACATCCGCGTGGTGCTCATCAAACTCAGCGACCGCTTGCACAATATGCGCACACTCGACTCGATGCCCAAGCACAAGCAGCTGAAAATAGCATCAGAGACATCCTATATCTATGCGCCTTTGGCCTACCGCCTCGGGTTGCACGCCATCAAAATTGAGTTGGAAGACTTGGCCCTGAAATACACCAACCCGACCATCTATTCCAACATCAAAAAACGGGTGGACGACGTCCGTGAGAAGCATCTCAACGAACTGCACGCCTTCATTGCGCCCGTCAATGAGGCCTTTGCCAAAGCAGGGATGAAAGTACGTTCCGAAATCAAGGAGCGCTCGGTCAACTCAATTTGGAAACGCATGATGGACAAAGAGTTGGCCTTTGAAGACCTTTACGGTTCCTATGTTGTGCGTTTCGTCGTCGATTGTCCCAAAGACCAAGAGCGCATCGAATGCTGGAAAATCTATGCCATTCTAACCAACTACTATCGTCCTTACACAAGGAAGCTGAAAGACTGGATCTCGTTCCCGAAATCGAACGGCTACGAAAGTCTTCACGCTGTGGTAATGGGGCAGACAGGCAACTGGGTGGAGGTGCAGATTCGCAGTGAGCGCATGGAGGAAATCGCCGAAAAAGGCTTTGCCGCCTATTGGAAATACAAGACTGACAGCCGAGTGGAAAGCGGCTTCGACGAATGGCTGAAAAAGGCCCAAGACCTCATTAGCAACAAAGCGGATAATGCCATCGAGTTCGTCGACAACTTCAAGCTCGACCTCTTCTCCGACGAAATCTATGTCTTCACCCCGCAAGGCAAGATGATCACGCTGCCCAAAGGCTCCACCGTGCTCGACTTCGCCTACAACATCCACAGTGAAATCGGCGACCACAGCATCGCCGCCAACGTCAACAGCCAGCTGTCGCAACTCGACCGCAAGCTCTACAAAGGCGACCAGGTGGAAATCATCACCTCAGAGGCGCAACACCCGCAAGAAAAATGGTTCGAGTTTTTGGCCACGGCCACGGCCAAGTCGAGACTCAAGAGCGGCATCAAGGAATACCGTCGCACCTTCCGCGACGAAGGCGAGAAGAAATACGAGGAAATCATGCGCAAGCTCGACCTCGAACCCTCCAAGGCCAACCGCAACACCGTGATGGCCTCGGAAAACCTCACCAGTTCCATCGATTTCTACTACCAAGTGGCGACTGGAAAAATCGACGAGCGTCTTATCCGCAGCGTACTGAAACCGCAGTCGGGCAGCAGCAGCTTCGTGCGCTACCTCACCTTCGGTCTCTTGGGCAACAACAAAGGCAAGGAAGAAACCACGCCGTCCATCACCACGTCGGGCGATTTCGACTTTAATGTGTCGACCTGCTGCAATCCCATCCCGGGCGACGACGTCATCGCCTTCAACTTCCCCGGCGAACCGCTCCAAATCCACCGCAGCAATTGCCCCAAGGCCATCCAACTTTCGTCGCGCTACGGCAACAACATCGTGAAGGCCAAATGGCAACCCAAGAGCGAGATCGCCTTCCTCGCCGAGCTGAAAATCACCGCCTTGGACACCGCCGGATTGCTCAACCGCATGACCAACCTGCTCTCCAACGAGATGAAACTCAACCTGCATTCACTCCACATGGAGGCCAAGCAAGATGTAGTGGAGGCGGCCATCTCCATTTATGTGCACAACACCCAAGAACTTGACGACCTCATTAGCAAGCTCAACCGATTGAAGGAAGTGCAAAAAGTGGTGCGCAAGAACAACAATTAAGGCAAAATAATGCCAATTATTTAGAATTAGTCTGAAAAATATTCTTACCTTTGCGCCAACATCACGAAGAGAAAAATGAAAGACTCATTCGACAATACCTATTTGGCAGTCAAGAAGATATTTATCGACTACCTGCAACGGAGGAAGCTGCGCAAGACTCCAGAGCGGTTTGCCATACTGAAGGAAATCTACTCGACCAATGGGCACTTCGACATCGACTCACTCTACAACCGAATGAAAGACAACAAGTACCGCGTCAGTCGTGCTACCTTATATAACACCATCGAACTGCTATTGGACTGTGGTTTGGTCATCAAGCACCAGTTTGGTCACAACTGCGCACAATACGAACGCTCCTACAAATTCCGCCAACACGACCACTTCATCGACGTGGAGACGGAGAATGTCATGGAGTTTTGCGACCCTCGCCTGTTCGAAATCCAGAAGTCGATTGAGGAGCAACTCGGCGTGGAGATCACGCACCATTCTTTGATTTTTTATGGACACAAGAAGAGTTGAGGTAATTGATAATTGTTTAGGTAGGAGGTATGAAGTAGGAGGTATGGAATTTTGAATTTTGAAAACTTAAATCTTTGAATCTTAAATATTGAATCTTAAATATTGAATATGAACAAATTAGATATCCTCTTAGGTCTCCAATGGGGCGACGAAGGCAAAGGCAAGGTCGTCGACGCCCTCACCCCGAATTACGACATCGTATGCCGCTTCCAAGGCGGCCCTAACGCCGGACACACCATCGAGTTTGAAGGCAAGAAGTTCGTATTGCACAACATTCCGTCGGGCGTTTTGACCCCAGGCTGTGTCAACGTCATCGGTAATGGCGTCATCATCGACCCCTATATATTAAAAGGTGAGATTGAGGGGTTGCGCAAAGCCGGTTTCGACCTATCCAAAAACCTTATGATTGCCAATCGTGCCCACTTAATCCTGCCATCACATCGCGCGCTTGACGCGGCCAACGAAAAGGCTTTGGGCAAGATGAAAGTCGGCACCACACTGAAAGGCATCGGTCCAACCTACACCGACAAAACCGCCCGCAAAGGCGTACGTATCGGCGATATCCACATGGCCGACTTCCTCGAGAAATACGAGAAGTTGAAACAAAGCCACATGCAGCAAATCGCCAACCTCAACTTCGACATGAACGAGCTCAGCTTAGACGGCATGACCTTCTCAGACTATGAGAAAGCATGGTTTGAAGGCATCGAATACCTGAAGCAATACCAGTTCATCGACGGCGAATATTACATCAACGAGGCCTTGGACAAGGGCAAGAAAGTGTTGGCCGAAGGTGCACAAGGCTCGATGCTCGACGTCGACTTCGGCAGCTATCCTTTCGTGACCTCGTCGAATGTAATCGCTGCTGGCGTATGCTCAGGCTTAGGTATAGCTCCGAGTCGTATCGGCAAGGTGTTCGGCATCTTCAAGGCCTACTGCACACGTGTGGGCACAGGTCCCTTCCCCACCGAGCTGTTTGACGAGACAGGTGAAATGTTGCGCCAAAACGGGCACGAGTTTGGCGCCACTACCGGCCGTCCGCGCCGCTGCGGCTGGCTCGACCTGCCCGCATTGAAATATGCCGTCATGCTCAGCGGAGTGACCGACCTGATGATGATGAAATCTGACGTGATGGACGACTTCGAAACCGTCAAAGCGGCCACGGCCTACCGTTTCAACGGACAGGAAACCAAGCATCTGCCTTTCGCCGCCTGCACCGAGACGATGGAGCCCGTGCTCACCGAATTGCCCGGCTGGCAACAGAAAATCGAAGGCACGATTCCGCAAAAGCTGGAAGATTACATCAAATTCATCGAAGATTACGTCGGTGCACCAATTAAATTCGTTTCCTACGGGCCCGACAGGACACAGAACATTTGGAGATAAACCTACCTTGTAGAGAGGTTGCGCGCAACGTCTTTACAACAAAACACACAACACCACCATGATCATCTTAGAAAAACCATACGTATCCGCCCCTTTAGTGGCTTATTTGGAAGAAAAACAGATTCCCGTCCTGCACAACGACATGGCCGAAACGCTTTTGCAGCAAGGCCACAAGCTTAACCTATTGGACGACAAACAGTTTGTAGAGAAATACGAACAAACGAAACAACTTTACGCCGTTTCGGAAAACGCCTTGGTGTGGCTCTATGCCCAACTGCCCGAGTCAGAATTGGTGCAAAAAGTCAAGATTCTGAAGGACAAGGCCGAGTTCCGTCGCATTTGTCAACAAATTTATCCCGATTTCTATTATAAAGAGGTGGAGATGAAGGCTTTGCGCGACTTGAATCCCGATGAGTTGCCCTTGCCACTCGTGCTGAAACCCGCTGTGGGCTTCCTCAGCGTAGGTGTCTATATCATCCGCAACAAAGCCGAATGGCAAGCTGCCTTGAACGACATCGACCAGAACTTTGCCCGGCAGTGCGCCGTGTTCCCCGAGACCGTGGTGCGCAGCGAGAAGTTTGTGCTTGAACAGTTCATCGAAGGCGAGGAATATGCCGTGGATGCCTACTATGATGCCGAGGGCAAGCCCAACATCATCAACATCTTCCACCACATCTTCAAGGACGAGACCGACGTGAGCGACCGCCTCTACTGCATGAGCAAGCAGATTTTCGAGGCCAACTATCCGGCTTTCAACCAGTTCTGCATCGACCTGAACGGCGTGCTCGGACTGAAGAACTTCCCCATGCACGTGGAGTTCCGCGTTGACAAGCACACGGGTCGCGCCATCCCGATCGAGGTCAACCCACTGCGTTTCGCCGGCATGTGCCTCAACGACCTGACACGCCACACCTGCCACCTGCTGCCCGTGCAATGCTATTTCGAGGGCATCCACCCCGACTACACCACCATGTGGGACGGCATCGAGAACGACGTGTTCAGCTTCATCGTCCTAGACAAGCCTTACGACACCAACCGCGCCTTGGACTTCGAGCGCATCAAGCGACACTTCCACGGCGTGCTTGAGACCCGCGACATCATGAACCCCGCCATGAGCGTTTGGGGCTTCCTCTTCATGCAGACCAAGCCTGAGCACAAGGCCGAGTTGCAGGAGATTCTGCACTCCAATTTGGAGGAGTTTATGGCTTAGTTTGACCCACTTGTGTACGCGGGGATTGAAATCGCCCGCTTGATTTCTTGTCGCCCTTTCAGGGCTTTTTGGTGGTAAATCCATATCATTTCCCGCTCTTCCGTCTGTTACACTCGCGGCAGAGCATCTGGCAGTTGTCGGCAGTCGTTTTGCCTCCGGCGTGCCATGGCGTGATGTGGTCGGCCTCCATTTGGCTCAGCTCGAAGTGCTGGCCGCAGTCGGCGCAGAAACCCATTTGTCGCTCGTAGGCCGACAGCTTATGCGCATCGGTGAAGGCACGGATAGAGAGATATTTCTCCTTCCGCGTGAGAATGTATGGATAAATGCCCGATTTTTTTGTTACGTCATCGTCGAGAATGAGGCGCTTCACTTCATCATCAACAGCCTTATAATCAAACACTTGTTCTTTATACTGCTTATAAAGCATCCCCCACTCCACACCTTTCATGATCTTTTTGCGTTCTTTGGTGGGACGGAAAGTGGTCTCGATCCAAGTGATGACCGACTGGAAAAACTGCCACAACGGCGCGGCGCTCGGGTCGTGCTGGTGGTTCGACATGTAGACCTCAATGTTGCCGTCCGAAATCCACGAGATGGCGGTTTCAAGATAATCCTGGCGGATGGCGGAGCCGTTGAGGTAGTCGCTGCCAATCTTCGCGGCAGGTGCGCCGTTCTTGCTGAAATAGCGTTTAGCGTCGCTCACCCACGAGCCAGCATACACCGCGTTGCGCAGCTCCTGTTCGGTGAGTGCCTCACCCGCAATATTGATGGTGCGGAACCACTTGAGCTTCTCGCTGTCGGTGCCGCTACAGATGTAGACTTGCAGCGGGTAGTTGAGGATTTGCTCCTGCTCGTCGGGCTGCAGGTTGTGGAAATAGCGGAAGTTGAAGGCGAAGTCGCCGTTGACGTATTGGCAGATGCTGATGGTGCGCTGCTGCCCATCAATGATTTCGAAGGTGTCGTCGTCGCGCACGGCCCAATACATTACGTTGAGCGGGAAGCCCTGCGTGAGCGTGTCGATGACGGCATCGCGTTGTTTGTCCTTGTAGACGAACTCGCGCTGATAGGGTGGGCGCACGTCAAGGCGGCCACCATAGGCGCGCACTCCGTTTTCGTTGTTGTCCACATATCCTTGCGTGAGCTCGCGGACGGTGATTTTGTGTAGTTCTATGTTCATATTTTCTTTGTTTTGTGCAGGGACTAACGTCACCTGCTTATGGTTGTGTCGCCCCTACGGGGCTATTCGGCTTGTTGTTTATTATCGGCAGGGGTTTACACCGCCTGCCTACAGAAGCTATCGCCCCTACGGGGCTTTGCCTACCGGGATTGGGCCTGCCGGGGTCTGCCTTAGGTCGCTGCCCCCGTAGGTCACGACCTACGGTTAATAAAGTGTCGTCCCTTCAGGACGGGCTGGATACTGCTATTCAGCGCTTTCCGCTGCTTTCGTTGCCGACACTTCGTTGGGCAAATAGGCTACTGGAGCGGGCTGCTTGCGGCGAATGAGTACCCGAGTATATGTCGCTTTCCCATTCAAAACAGGCGTGCCAAGCCCTCCGCCATATTTTATATTTGGATTAAAACCAAGAGCTTTTAATATTTCTTTAGGTGCATTCGCATAAGTGTTACCTGACGCTTGCCAAATTATTTCAAACTGGTTGGGATTGTATTTATCCAAAAACGTAATCGGGACTCCCATTACGCCATAATAATCACACGGAATATCAGTATATGTTTTTACTTCTATTGCATCGTAATTATCGTATTTAGGATAATCTTCTGGAGTATAATGTTTATATAGTACCAACTCTTCAGTGTGTTTTTTCACTGGCAAATTTGTGTACCAACATGAGGTTGAAACTCGAGCCATTTTTCTGCCATTTTCCATATGATGATATTTTTCAAAACTATCAGGTACGTAAAAAAACATCCCAGTATTGAAATGCGTATACCCTGTACGTATTCTATCTTTCATAAACATGCGAAAGACTTCTTTACACACTAACGTATTAGTATTGCCCATAATGATGAAATCCTTGTCATACGTGTCCAATTGAGCCACATACTCCCTAAAAAGTGAGAAAGGAGGATTCGTTACGACAATATCAGATTGTTTTAAAAGCTCAACACACTCATCAGAGCGGAAATCACCATTCCCCTTTAATATCGAAATTACATTTTTGCCATTTTGCAATAAATACTGAACATCAGAAAGGTTAATCGCTCCATCACCATTTTCATCTTTTACTTCGGTAATTTCAACTTTATATGCTTTTTTTAAGGGGTTGTCCACTTCATCCCCAAAATCGAGCATCAATTCATTTCCAGAAACTGGAGAGCCATTATAACATGTGGCAATTAACTTCTTCAGTTTTAATGAATTAAAATTTAGCGCAAAATACTTGAAAAAATTACTCTCATAAGGATCATCACAATTACAAAACACTGTTTTATCACGAAAGAAAGGTTTGTAATTTCTAAGCTCCAATTCTATATCCGAAAGTTGAGTATAAAACTCATCTTTTTTTGCTTTTGCTGCAGCATGTAAATCAGTGTTTCCTGTTGCCATATTGATTGATAGATGTTGCATTTACTATCAATCACGGAACAGAAAAGAAACGTGGGTTTCCTTATCCGTTCGACAGGTGTCTCGCATACCCCCACGTCAAATAAGTACAGCCCACGCATTGCGTGAGCATTAGTACATTCATGACGTGGCATCACCTTGACACCCAAATTATTATTTCTATGGTTCAATTCTGTTTGCGAGACTTTGTCGAACGCGAAATAATAGCTAATGCTTGGTTTATACTATGTCGTTTGTTCTCTTTTTTTCTTTTTCCTTGTTCGGTTTGTTGTTTGGCGCAAAGATACGGTTTTTTCTTGGATTTCACGAAAAACACTACCTTTGCACAAAATATTTCAAGATGAAAAACACCATTTTTACCACCATTATCCTTGCCGCGCTGGTCTTCGCTGGATGCAAGGGAGAACCGAAACAAACCTCATTCGGCGAACAAGAGGCCTTGAATTTCCTCTACGCCAACATGCCGCTCGGCGACAGCGTGGACTACTCGGAAGACTATTACCGCGAGTGCATCCACTACGCTTTCTTGGCCAAACAAGAGCTGCCCTGGGGTGAAAGCATCCCCGAGCGCGAGTTCAAGCACTTCGTGGTGCCCGTGCGCGTCAACAACGAAAACCTCGACCGCTTCCGTGCCACCTATTATGAGGAGCTGAAAAACAGAGTCAAGGACTTGTCACTCAAAGATGCCGTCCTCGAAGTGAACCATTGGTGCCACGAGCACGTCAACTACAAGGGCAGCGACAGCCGCACCAGCGCCCCAATGTCCACCATCAAGACCTCATGGGGACGCTGCGGCGAGGAATCGACGCTCTTGGTGACCGCCTTGCGCACCGTGGGCATCCCTGCGCGACAGGTCTACACGCCCCGCTGGGCCCACTGCGACGACAACCACGCCTGGGTGGAGGCCTACGTTGACGGCGGTTGGCATTTCCTCGGCGCCTGCGAGCCCGAGCCCGTGCTCGACCTTGGCTGGTTCAACGAGCCCGCCTCGCGCACCTTATTATTACATACGCGCGTCTTCGGCGACTACGACGGCCCGGAAGAAGTCATCAGCCGCAACCATTATTATACCGAAATCAACGTGGTGGACAACTACGGCAAGACCGCCAAGACGACCTTCACCGTCGTCGACGAAAACGGACAGCCGCAAGCCAACTTGCCTGTGGAGTTCAAGATTTACAACTATGCCGAATTCTGCACCGTCGTCACGAAAACCACGGATGCCAACGGCCAGACTTGGCTCACTTCGGGTTTGGGCACAATGATGGCCTACGCATCGAAAGACGGCAAGTTTGGTTTCGAGGTCTTCAAGGCGGGCGAGAAAGACAACGTCACTATCACCCTCAACCATGACAAGGGCGCAACGGAATCCTTCGAATTCGACATGGTACCTCCGGCCCCGACCAGCGTCTTGCCCGAAGTGACACCCGAGATGCGTGCCGAAAACGACCGCTGCATCGCTTATGAAGACTCGCTGCGCAACGCCTACATCGCCGATTGCAAGAAAGCCCAGATGAATTTGATCATGAACACGGGCAACAAAAAACTTTGCAGCATCTACGAAAAGACCTGGGGCAACTACCAAACCATCGCCGACTTCGTGAGCTATGCCCAAAGCAAAAACCAGGAAATCAAAGCCGTGGAATTATTGAGCAACATCACCGACAAAGACTTGCGCGACGTCACGTTTGAGGTCCTGAAAGACCATCTGGACCATACACTCGACCTCACTTCTTCGGTCGTTTCGATGCCCGTGGAGCATTATGCGCAATACATCCTCAGTCCGCGCATCAGTAATGAGATGCTCACGTCTTTCCGCTCAAAACTCACATCATTCTTCCCCGAAGCGGAAAAACAAGCCTATCACGACAATCCCATTCAGTTGGTGGATTGGGTGAAGGAAAACATCCTAGTAGATGATGAATTGAACCCGCAACGTTTCCCCATCTCGCCCATCGGCGTATTGGCTGCCAAAAAAGCCGACCGCCACTCGCGCGACATCTTCTTCGTGGCCATGGCCCGTAGCCTAGGCGTTGCCGCACAAATCAACCCCGTCAACGGCAATGTGCAATATTTTGACGGCAAGCAATGGGTGAATGTACAATTCGAGAAAGAGGCCACAAGCGTCTCTGGGACAGGCTATCTCGACATACAATATACGCCCATCAGTTCCGTGGCCGACCCGAAATACTACACCCATTTCAGCATCAAGAAGTTTGACGGAAAGAGTTTCCGCCTCTTGGCCTACGATGCCAAAGACCCCGGCATCGACGACGGCATGATGCTTTCAACATTCGAGAAACCAACGCCTTTGGACGAAGGAATGTATATCCTCACTGCCGGGACACGCCTCGACGATGGCACCGCCCTGACCCACAGCCAGTTCTTCACCATCAAGGCGGGCGAAACGACATCCGTCGATCTCGTTTTACGCCAACCCGACAACGAGCTTCGTGTCATTGGCAGTTTTTACGCTGACAGCAAATTCATCGATCTTGAAACCGGTGAGACCTCCAATGCCAAGCAACTTGTCAAAGACAACTACTTCATTCTCGGCCTTTTGGACCAAGGCAGTGAGCCTACCACCCATGCCATGCAAGACATCGCCGCCTTCCGCAAGGACTTTGAAGACAGCAACCTGCCCATCATCTTCATTTTCAGCAATCAAGAAGATTACGACAAGTTCAAACTAAAGAATTTCAGCGAGTTGCCAGAAGGCATCGTTTACGGCATTGACGACGGCTCCATCCATGACGAACTCATGGGAGGTTTGAAACTCGACAACGACAGCCGTCCCATCTTCATCATCGGCAATGCCAACAGCGAGGTAGTGTTTGTGAAACAAGGCTACACCATCGGTCTCGGCGAGCAGTTGCTGAAGGCGATGGCGAAATTGCAATAAAAAACGTAGAGACGCGCCATGGCACGTCTCTACGAAATTCTTTGAAACAGAATCGCCTACAGTTTGCGAGCGATTTCTTTTTCGGTATAGCCTTCGATGATATCGCCGACCTTGATGTCGTTGAAATTCTCGATATTCAAGCCGCAATCCATACCAGCGCTGACTTCTTTTACATCGTCTTTGTAACGCTTCAGGGAACCGAGCAGGCCTGTGTAGACTACGATGCCGTCGCGAATGACGCGAATCTTCGTGTTACGGGTGATCTTGCCGTCCAAGACCATGCAGCCAGCGATGGTGCCGACCTTGCTGATCTTGAAGGTCTCGCGGATTTCGAGGTTGCAGGTAACCACTTCCTCGATTTCGGGAGCCAACATACCTTCGATAGCTGCCTTGATTTCCTCGATGGCGGTGTAGATAATAGAATAAAGACGTATGTCTATCTTCTCCTGCTCAGCCATCTTGCGGGCGCCGGCGGTAGGACGCACGTTGAAGCCCACGATGACCGCATTGGAAGCCGAAGCCAACATGATATCGGACTCGCTGATAGCACCCACCGACTTGTGGATCACATTGACCTGCACCTCTTCGGTAGAAAGCTTCAGCAAGCTATCGGCCAGTGCCTCAACAGAGCCATCCACATCAGCCTTGACGATGATATTCAATTCCTTGAAGTCACCGATGGCAATACGACGACCAATTTCGTCCAAGGTGATGTGCGGGCTGGTGCGGCGGGTTTGCTCACGTTGCAACTGCTCTCGACGGTTGGCGATGGCCTTCACCTCGCGCTCGTCAACCATCACGTTGAAGCCGTCGCCAGGCATGGGAGCGCCATTCAAGCCGAGGAGCAACACCGGTGTAGACGGGCCAGCCTCCTTGACGGGACGGTTGTGGTCGTCGAACATGGCTTTCACCTTACCGTAGGTGGTGCCAGCCAGCACCATGTCGCCAATGCGCAATGTGCCGTTCTGCACCAGAATCTTGGCCACATAGCCACGGCCCTTGTCCAAAGCGGACTCAATGACCGTACCCTTAGCCAGACGGTTGGGGTTGGCTTTCAAGTCGAGGAGTTCGGCTTCGAGCAACACCTTTTCAAGCAGTGCATCGACGTTAAGACCAATCTTAGCGGCAATCTCCTGGTCTTGGTACTTACCGCCCCAACTCTCAACGAGGATATTCATATTGGCCAGCTGCTCACGAATCTTGTCGGGGTTAGCTGTAGGTTTATCAATCTTATTCAGTGCAAAGACGATTGGCACACCAGCGGCTTGTGCGTGGTTGATGGCCTCAACGGTTTGCGGCATCACGTTGTCGTCGGTGGCGATGACGATGATGGCCACGTCGGTAATCTTGGCACCACGGGCACGCATGGCCGTGAAGGCTTCGTGACCAGGCGTATCCAAGAAAGTGATCTTCTTGCCGCTCTCTGTGGTCACCTCGTAGGCACCGATGTGTTGGGTGATGCCACCAGCTTCACCGGCCACCACGTTTGTGTTACGGATATAGTCCAAAAGCTTGGTCTTACCATGGTCGACGTGACCCATGACGGTGACCACCGGAGCGCGAGGCACGAGGTCCTCTTCCTTGTCCACTTCTTCGGTCTCAGCGATGGCCTCTTGCACATCGGCGCTGACGAAGTCGACCTGGAAGCCAAACTCTTCGGCCACCACGGTCAGGGCCTCAGCATCGAGACGCTGGTTGATGGAGACCGGCATACCGAGGCTCATGCAGGTACCGATAACCTTCACCACAGGCACGTTCATCATGGTTGCCAATTCGTTGGCGGTGACGAACTCCGTCACCTTCAGCACCTTCTTGTCTTCCTCCTGGCGCATCATTTCCTCCATCATGTTGCCTGCCACCTGCTGACGTTTCTCGCGGCGGTGTTTCGAGGTCTTCGACTTGCCCATGGGGGCGAGACGAGCCAGCGTATCCTTGATCTGCTTCGAGATTTCCTCGTCGCTCATCTCAGGCTTCTCTTCACGCTTGCCTTTGCGGTCCTTCTTGCTCGGCTTAGGGCTGTCCTTCGGACCCTTCTTGCCTTGGTCAGCGGGTTTCTGTCCGCCGCCCTTACCCGGCTGTTGTTTAGCAGCATCTTGTTTCTTTCCGCCGCCAGTGTTGACGTTTGGGCCAGTGGGATTCTCCGACGAGCCCTCGGGCTTGCCGCCCATGATACGTTTGCGTTTCTTCTTCTTTGAGTCGCCCCTTCCACCTTTCTTTTCGACAGGCAGTTCAAGTGTACCCAGCACGGTGGGGCCTGTCAGTTTGGGAGCTTCGAGCTTGATGTGTCGTGGCTCGACAGGCTTCTCCTCTGGTTTCTCCTCAGGTTTCACCTCTGGTGCCACTGGTTTGGGAGCCTCTTGTTTCTTTTCTTGTTTTGGAGTTTGAGGCTGAGGCTCTTTCTTTGCTTGAGGTTTCTCACCTTTCTTCTCGTTCTTATTCTTTTCCTTTTTCTTTTCTTGGCGAGGTTTAGGCTCAAGGTCAATTTGCCCAACGATCTTCAAGGAGATGCCAGTATCGACTTTTTCTTCATTGTCGGTCTTTTGCGGCACCGTCTCTTCTTTGACGGGCTGCGGTTCCTCGACGGGAGCACTTTCCTTGACCTCCTCTTTCGGCGCCTCCTTCTTTTCCTCAACAGGTTCGGCAGAAGCAGCTGCTTTACCTGCCTTTTTGGTTGGCGACGATATTGTGTTGGTACGGATGATCACCTCTTCGAGTTCTTCCTCCTCGACGTCCTTTTGGGATTGCAATGCCGAATCAACGGAAACACTACCACCCTTGTAAGAGAGGTTGCCCAATTTCTTGGCCTCGTTCTTCACTTCCTTCTCGCCCTGATATTCCTTCACGAGCAGCGCATACATGTCTGCCGTGAGCTTCGTATTGGGTGAAGGGTCCACTTGGAATCCTTTTTTTGCGAGGTATTCCACAATGGTATCCTTTCCCACATTGAATTCTTTTGCCGCTTTCGACAATCGAATTGAAAAATTAGTTTCTTCGGACATAGTTTCTTTCCCTTTGTTTCTCGTTTTTAATGACTATGGCAATGCTTTTTTATTCGGCATCTTGTTCAAATTCTGCCCTAAGGATGCGGAACACTTCCCTAACAGTTTCAATTTCAAGGTCGGCACGGTTGGCCACCTCTTCAGGGGTGAGCGACAACACGTCCTTTGCCGTGTCGCAGCCCATCTTGATGAGCGAGTCGATGACCCATTGGTCGATTTCGTCGGAAAACTCCTGCAAGTCGACATCCTCCTCGGCGCTGTTGGCCTCGCTGTTACGGTAAACGTCGATCTCGTAACCAGTCAGCTTACCGGCGAGCTTGATGTTGTAACCGCCCTTACCGATAGCCAGGCTGATCTGGTCGTTTTCCATATACACATTGGCCATGGTGTTGTCGCTGCTCAGCACGATATTGGTGATCTTAGCCGGGCTCAAGGCACGGGTAATGAGCAGTTGCGGGTTGGTAGTCCAATTGATGACATCGATATTTTCGTTGCGCAACTCACGCACAATACCATGGATACGCGTTCCCTTCATGCCGACGCAAGCGCCAACGGGGTCGATACGGTCGTCATACGACTCCACAGCCACCTTTGCACGTTGGCCAGGTTCGCGCACGATTTTCTTGATGGTGATGAGTCCGTCGTAAATCTCGGGCACTTCGGCTTCAAGCAAACGCTGAAGGAAGATTTCGGAGGTACGCGACAAGGTCACCACAGGCGAGCCGTTGACACTCTCGACGCTCTTCACGATGGCACGTATGGTGTCACCTTTCTTATAAATATCGCTCGGAATCTGTTCCATCTTGGGCATCAGCAACTCAATGCCTTCGTCATCAATGGCAACGATTTCACGTTTCCAAACATGGGCCACCTCAGCGGTGATGATTTCACCCACCTTGTCTTTGTATTTCTGGAAAATGTTCTCCTTCTCATATTCAGCCACTTTGGTCTGAAGATTCTGGCGCAGTGCAAGGATATCGCGGCGACCGAAGCTCTCGATGCGAAGTTCTTCGTTCACTTCCTCTCCCACCTCGAAGTCGGGTTCGATCTTGATGGCATCCGACAACTTGATTTGGCGCAGCGGGTCGGTCAGTTCGTCATCCTCGACGACGGTGCGGTTGTGGTAGATCTCGAAGTCGCCCTTGTCGACGTTCACGATGATGTCGATGAAGTCGGTGGTGTCGCAGTCGAATTTCTTGTTCAACATACCACGAAACACATCCTCGATGATGCGCATCATGGCTTCGCGGTCGATGTTCTTGAACTCCTTGAATTCGGAGAAAGTCTCTACTAATTTGTAGTTATCCATTTTTGTATGTTGATTGTTTGTTGTTCTTTTGTTGGGCAGGAATTGAAATTGCCTGCTTGAATTAGTGTCGCCCCTCCAGGGCTTTAGAAGATTATTGCCGGTTTGATTTCTACTTTGCTGCGTTCGAAGAACAGGTTGGCTTGCTCTTCTGCGGCTTTCTTCTTCGAGCTCTTCTTGGGTGCAGGGGCAAACTCCACCTTCTCGGCATCGTAGCCCACCAGTTTGCCTTGCATCTTGCCCATCTCTTTGGTCTTCACTTCCACGTCCATGCCCACATATTTCTGCAACTGGCGGTCCATCTTCAAAGCACCACTAAGGCCCCACGAGAGGATGCTCAACTCATAGTCTTCCACATCGCGGTCGAGCTTTTCGTTCACGAAACGTGAAAGTTCGGCGCAATGATCGATGTTGACGGCCGTGTCGGAATCGATGTAGACCTCAATCACGTTGTTGGGCTTCACCTTCACTTCGACGAGGAAGCGGTCGGTGTCGGCGAGAGCTTCTTCACAGAGGGTTGCAACTTGTTCTTTTGTAATCATTTAAAATTCAAAGATTTAAGATTTAAAAACCATAACTCCAACCTCAAACAAAAAGACCTGTTACTCAAAGTAGCAGGTCTTTTCTTCCACCTTAAGTTGTCGAGCAAGGATTCGAACCTTGACAGGCAGAACCAAAATCTGCAGTGCTGCCATTACACCACTCGACATCATTCGTTCCCGAATGCGGCTGCAAAAGTACAACAAATTTCGTTACGCGCAAGCTTTTTTTCGATTTTTTTCAAAAAAAAGTGTTTTTCCATACAAAGAGTCGCTTTTTGCCGTTTTTCAGCCAAAGATAAGCCGAAAAAACCATATCTTTGCGGTTTAAATATCCAAACAAGAACAACGAATAAAAACACAACACTATGAAAAAGAGCAATTTGATTCTGGCCTTTTTGCTTTTCATCCTTTGCGTGCCATCCACTTACGCACAAGGCGAAAAGACCTTGAAACGCAAGGTGGCCATTGGCCGTTTCACCAACGAAACCCAATACGGGAAAGGCATCTTCTACGACAGGGAGAACGACCCGATGCGCAAGCAGGCGATGGACATCCTGTCGTCCAAGCTGGCCGCCAGCGGCAAGTTCATCCTTCTTGAACGCGACGACTTGGACGTGATTGTGGAGGAAGCGGGTAGCGACATGAAGAAAATCGGCGCCGACTACATCATCCTCGGCTCCATCACCCAGTTTGGTCGCAAGACCGAAGGCGACGAACGCATCTTCAGCTCCACCAAGACCCAAACCGTGGAAGCTGCGGTGAACGTGCGCCTCGTCGACGTGGCCTCGGGCCTCATCATCTATTCCGACGAAGCCAAAGGCCAGGCCGAAACCTCGTCGAAGACCACCTTGGGCATTGGCGGCACGGCTGGATTTGACGCCACGCTGAGCGACAAGGCCATCTCGGCAGCCCTCACCCAACTCGTCGAGAACATCATCAACAAGTGCATGGACAAACCGTGGCGCGGCTATGTGCTGACCATCGAGGACGGCGACTACGTCATTTCGGGAGGCGCTTCGCAAGGCATCACCCCTGGCTCCAAATTCGGCTTATATAAGAAAGGTAGGACCGTCAACAACCCACAAACCGGCACCAACGTGGAGCTGCCCGGCAAAAAGATGGGGCATGTGACCGTGACTGCCAACTATGGCGACACCCCCGAAACCGAATTCTCCTTTGCCGCCTACGAAGGCGAGACAATCGACGCAGAACATCTTGAAAACTATTATCTAATGGAGGAATAAACGATGAAAAAAATCATCATTGCAAGCATTTGCCTATTTGTGGCCACGCTCTTCAACTCATGCGGCGTTGGCAACTATACCGTCACTTCGGGCATTGAGGACAAGGCCGCCATCTGCTTCACAGCCTCAAGCGCCTATGACATCAGCGTGAGCATCGACGACCAACAATACGAAACAACGACCGTCAAAGACATCGCCCACAAGACCCGACGCGAGATAAAGAACACGGCCAAACACGCCATCAAGACGACGCCTGGCAGGCACCAAGTGGTGGTGAAACGCAACGGCCAAACCGTTTACTCAAAGGAAGTGGTGCTCTCGACCGGCGACACCAAAATCATCGAACTATGAAGAAGCTGCTCATCGTCATGAGCTTGGGCCTGTTGCTGAGTTCGTGCACCACGAAAACCTATCTCTACAACTGGGGATCCTATCGCAACAGCAAAGAAGCATCCGACTACGAAGTGGTGATGTATGACTACTATCACACGCAAAGTCCCGAAAGTGTTTGCGCCTTGCTGTGCCAATACGAGTACATGGTGAAGCATCCCGGCGGCACGCGAGGCGTGATTCCCCCCGGCATCTGCGCCGAGTATGGCTACCTTCTGCTCCAACCCGAAACCGCCGCAAACTTCCTCAGCCACGCGACCAAGAAGCAAAAGGAGACCTATGGCCAGATGGGCGACTACGGAGCCATGTTCCGCGAAAAAGGAATGGAAATGCTGCAAAAGGAGATGGAACTTTACCCCGAATCGAGCGTTTTCATTGGTCCACTTATCAAGAAATTCAGCCATCAGTAAGCCATGAGAAAGACCCTATTCATCCTTTTGGCGGCCTGTTCCGTCATGTTTGCCTCCTGCACCACAAAAAAGTACACGCGAGGCCAACTCTACCCCAAAATGTACGAGGAAAAGCCGGTGACACTGCTGGTGATGCCTCCTATCAACAACTCCAACAACGTGGAAGCCAAGGACTTGCTCTACACCTCTATCAGCCAGCCATTGGCCGAGGCCGGATATTACGTCATCTCGCCCCACTTGGCCATGGAGATTTTCAAGTCAGAAAGCGCCTACGACGCCGAGAACTTCATCGACCAAAACGTGGGTACCTTCGGCAAGGTGTTTGGTGCCGATGCAGTAGTGTTTTCGGTAATTGACGAATGGAAGAAAAAAGGGTTCGGCATCGAGACCAAGATTTCGTACATCGTAAAGTCGACCCGCACCAATGAGGTGATTTTCGACCGTACCTGCGACCTCTATCTTGACCTGAGCGACAACAACTATTACGGTGGCGGCCTGGTTGGTGCCTTGGCCAACATCGCAGTTTCGGCTATCAACACTGCCGTCACCGACCACATTGTGGCCGCCCGACGCTGCAACGAGTTCATCTTTGAGGACATCCCTCAAGGCAAATACAAGCCAGAACATTTGCAAGACCAAGAAACTCCCGCTGGAGACCAAAACGCAAAGACAACAGTCAAACAATAAATCATTATGACATTTAAAAGGTTAAACAACATTACAGGATGGTTGGCAGGACTGATTGCCACCGTCGTGTATTTCCTCACGCTCGAGCCTACCGTGAGCTGGTGGGACTGCGGCGAGTACAT
>CAMUYT010000013.1 GCA_947164955.1 uncultured Bacteroidales bacterium
TGGTCGCGCTTCGAGAAGGTGTAGTCGTAAGTCTCGCCCGTCAGTTTGTTCACGATTTGGATGGTCAGGTCGGGGTCGGTCACGAGTTCGTTGTTAGGGTTGCGCAACTCGGCGGTGATGATAACAGGCTCATTGCTATAATAGGTCTCCTTCGCATAAATCGCCGAACCATCGTTGCCCGACAGCAACAAGTATTTCAGCGACTTGGAGAACATTTCATCAAAGACATCGTGGTTCTTGTTTTGGTAATATTCAAACAAACGCCAGCGCCAGATATTGGTGCCGAAGAGGAAAGCCATCTTGCGCCCGTCATTGGCGAAACTCAGCAGCGGCAGTCCCGACTTGATGCCCATCACCTCTTGCAGCAGCAAGTCGTCGTGCGACTTCAACGTGTTGATTTCCAGATGGGGCAAAGCCAAAGGCGGATATTTTGCGATGAGTTGTTCGGCCTTGCTGTCGAAGGTGAAAGTCGCGAAAGCGGTGTTTTGGTGTGCTTTCACGTCCATCAAGGTGTTGGTCGCGCCAGAATGAAGTTCATACACGCGCTGCAATTTGTTGAGCATATCGCGGTCGGTGTCGTTGCCGACAATGAACAACACGGGCAACTTCACGTTTTTCTCCAATTGTTTCCGCAACGCCTCAAAGTCCGTCCGTGCAGAGGGCACCTGATGCAGGATGACCAAATCGTAGTCTTCAAACTCAGGCAAAGACTCCTTGCCAAAGCAGAAATCCACCTCGTAGTTGTCATTGAGCACGCTGCGCAAAGCGCCCAAGTCGGGATGCGGTGAATTGGCCACGCACAGCAGTTTGTATTTCTGGTCAAGCACCTCGACGAAGATATGGCGCACGTTATTCAGCAGTTGCTCTTCCTCGCTGATGCCGCTCACCTCAATGTCGATGGGCATCACGCCTTGCTTGGTGGCATCGAGCATAAAGTCGATTTCTTTTGAGAAACGGTTGGAGGGAATCTCGATGTCGCGCTTCTCAAGCACCCGACCGCCCGATGAGAGCGTCAGTTGCGCCTTGCGACCTGCCAAATCGCGGGCGGCCACGGTCACGCGGACGGGGAACGTCGCGCCGAGCGACACCACCTTATTATAATGCACGTTGCGGATGGCGAGGTCGGGATAGGCCACCGTGTCGCCCAAAACGACGGTATGGATGGGGAACGGGAAATTCTCAGCCACCAATTCCGGCTCGAAGCCACGGTTGTAGATGCCATCGGAGAATAGCAGCACCGCACCCACATTGCGCTTGTAATATCTTCTGTCCAAAGTCTTTACGAGCGACGACATATCCGTCAGTTGGTCGGAGAAATCGAGGTTTTCAAAATCGCGCACGTCTTCGCCAAAGGCATATTCATCCACTTGGAAATCAGCGTTCAGTTGGCTCCTAAACTGCTCAAACTGTGTCAGATAATCGTTTTTGTAGAAAACGGAATCCTTGCACAAGGCAACCGAAGCCGAATTGTCGTGCGCCAAGATGATTGTTGGCGTTTCCACCGAGCTGAATTTCTGCCGAATCAGCGGGTTGAAAAGCAACAAGACCACCATGCCGACAATCAATGTCCTAAGTGCAAACAATATGACATTCAGTGCTTTGCCATAGTGTTGTTTCTTGTTTCGGAAATACAACAAAGTGGCCGCCGCCAAACCAGCCAGCAGTGCAACAATGATCATCCAGATGGGAATTCCGATATTCATCTACCACATAGATAAGGGTGCAAAGATAGGGAATTTTCGTGAAAGTGATGATTAGAATTACAAATCTGACATTTCCATTTGGTTGGATTAGGCGAAATCACTCAACGATGTTTGGTCAAAATCATTTTCAATAGAAATAAATTGCTCATGGCCATTATGCCCCTGGCTTGCTAAATCACCTTTGACATAAACATGCCCATAATCGTCCATTCTAAATTTCAAAAACTGTTGATTACCGTATAATTCTTTAATAGTAGCTTCTCCCCGAAGCGTATGAAACATTTTCTGCATATCTAACAAGAAATGCTCATAGTTATTAACGTACACATCCATTATTACTTTTGCCGAAAAATTATCACTAACCAACTCTAAATGCAACAGTCCCATAGAATCCTCACCAACCGTATCTAAAGATAGTGTAAGCTGAAAACATTCAGCAATAATTCTTCGTGTTTCATCCACATTTTTCATAACAACACTCTATTTTGCCGCAAAAATAAGAAATTTTCTCCAAATCCGCCTTGTTTTCCGATTTTTTTGATTAATTGCAGCGACTTCTACTGGCAACTTGAATCATCGGTTCGAGCAAAATTCGGATTACTGATTTTCATTAATTCTTAGCAAAGCATTTCCCCATAACCGAAGAAAACACTACCTTTGCGCAAATTTTGCATCAATGAACACCCTTTCGGTCGTCATCATCACCTTCAACGAGGAAGAGAAAATCGCGCAATGCCTTGAATCCGTGAAAGATATTGCGGACGAAATCGTCGTGGTCGACTCGCATTCCACCGATGCGACCGAAGAAATCTGCGACCGCTATGGCGTGAAGTTCTTCACCCAAGACTGGCTCGGCTACTCCGACCAGAAGAACCTCGCCGACGACCTCGCCACCTGCAACCTCATCTTCAGCATCGATGCCGACGAAGCCCTCTCCGACGAACTGAAGCAGTCCATCAAGACACTGAAAGACAATGACATTGCAGAGAACGAGGTGTTTGCAATGAACCGTCTCAACAACTACTGCGGCCAGTGGGTGAAAGGCTGCGGCCTTTATCCCGAGACCAAGATTCGCATCTGGAGGCGCGGCTTTGCCCAATGGGAAGGCATCATCCACGAATGGCTCAACTTCAAGGAGACGCCCAAGAAAACCCTGTTGCGCGGCGACTTGCTCCACTATTCGTGGGACACGCCCGAGGCCTTCCGCAAGCAGCAGTTCCACTTCGCAGAATTGGGTGCGCAGTCGTACTATGAGCGAGGAAAGAAGACGGGCATTCTGCCTTGGCTCTTCAGCCCAAGCATCAATTTCATCCGCACTTATATTATAAAAGGTGGTTTCCTCTACGGCAAGACAGGACTCAGCATCTGCCGCACGATGGCCCAAGCCAACAGACACAAATACAACTTGTTAAGAAAGAAAATCAAACAAAATGGATAAAGCATTTGAAGAAGAAATAGAACGCACGGTAGCGGCACTGAAAGCCGGAAAGACCATCCTCTACCCCACCGACACCATTTGGGGGGTGGGCTGCGATGCCACCAACAGCCGTGCCTGCGACCGCGTGTTTGAGGTGAAGCAACGCCCCGCCAACAAAAGCCTCATCGTCCTTGTGGACACGGCGGAACGATTGAAAGACTATGTCGTCGATGTGCCGCCCATCGCATACGACCTTATCGCACATACCACCAATCCTTTGAGCATAGTCTTTGCCCAAAGCAAGAACCTAGCGAAAAACATTTCTTCCGACAAGTCGGTTTGCATCCGTGTAGTGGACAACGAGTTCTGCAAGGAAATCATCCGCCGTCTCGGTAAGCCCATCACTTCCACCTCGGCCAACCTCTCTGGTCAGCCTACTGCGATGACCTATAACGACATCAGCGAGGAAATCAAGAAAGCGGTCGATTACGAAGTGCAGCTCTACCACGACAGCTTCTGCAAGCCCAAGAGTTCGACCATCATCCGCCTCAACGAGGATAATACTTTTGAGATTTTGAGGCAATAGTAAAGCCATTTCGAAAAAAATGCTATTTTCGCGGTATAAATAAATAAGAAAATGAAAATCAAGCTATTATTTACCACCCTGCTATTGCTTACGGCAAGTCTTAACTATGCCCAAGTCCAACACGACAACGACACCGTCATCTTTATCGCCGTTGAAGAACCGCCCACTTTCCCTGGTGGTGACTCTGCCATGGTGGCCTACCTGAAACACAATCTGCATTATCCACCTGCAGAAAAAGAAAAGGGAATTCAAGGCAAGGTGTTCGTCGGTTTCGTTATCGAGAAGGACGGAGTTGTTTCCAATGTCGAGGTGAAGAGAGGCATTGGCGAAGAATGCGATGCCGAAGCGGTTAGAGTCATAAAAGAAATGCCCAACTGGGATCCGGGAAAGCAAAGCGGTATCGTGGTCAGAACGGCTATGGTACTGCCCATCAGTTTCAAGATTGTCGAGCAACCAAAAGCCCCCACCGTCGACAGTTTAAAAAAAGTGGAAAAGATGCCAGAGTTTCCTGGAGGCGAACAAGCATTGATGGATTTCATAGGCACTAACATCAAATACCCCAAAAATGCCATTGACCGCAGAATTGAAGGAAGGGTATTTGTCCAATTCATAGTTGAGCCCGACGGCTCGGTCACCAACATCAAGGTTGCGAGGGGCATTGGAGGCGGCTGCGACGAAGAAGCCGTCCGTGTCGTAAAGATGATGCCTAAATGGATTCCTGGCGAGGCTTTTGGTGAAAAAGTGAGAGTTTCATACTACTTGCCTATCAATTACAAACTGCCTAAGGAACAACCAAAACAAATAAGGAATAATCAAAGAAGAAATACGTTTTAACCCATGAAACAAACGAAATTGTTTTTTTTGGCTGCATTCTGCCTCATCGCGATGGCAGCAACAGCCCAAAACCAACAACGCCAGCCCCAAACGAAAGGGCAACTGAACGCCCAGAAACTGGCTTCAACGCTTTACCTTATTGAGAACTTCTACGTCGACACGGCCAATATTGACAAGGTGACGGAAGACGCCATCGTGGCCGCATTGAAGGAACTCGACCCGCACTCGGCCTACATCTCGAAAAAGGATGTGGAGAAAGCCAACGAACCTTTGGTGGGCAGCTTCGAAGGCATCGGGGTGACCTTCCAGCTCATCCGCGACACCATCACCGTTATCAGTCCGGTGGCAGGAGGACCGTCGGAGAAGGTGGGCATCATGGCCGGCGACCAGTTCATCAAGATCGACGGAGAGGAATGCTTTGGCAAGAAAGTCGACAACGAATACGTGCAGAAGCATCTGCGCGGCAAGAAAGGCACCAAGGTCACCGTAAGTGTGAAGCGCGGCAGCGACAAGGAACTCCTCGACTTCGAGATCATCCGCGACAAAATCCCGTTGAACAGCATCAACGCGGCCTATATGCTTGACAACCATGTGGGTTACATCAAGCTCGACCGCTTTGCGCAAGAGTCGACCGCCGAGTTCAAGGAGGCTTGGGCCAAGCTGCAAGCCCAAGGCATGGAGTCGCTCATCTTCGACCTACGTGGCAACACAGGCGGCTACCTCAACACCGCCATCGAGCTGGTGGACCAATTCATCACCGAAAACAAGCTCATCGTTTTCACCGAAGGCATTAATTCGCCCCGACAGGAATGGAGAAGCACGAAATCAGGGCTGTATACCATCGGTAAGCTCGTCGTCCTCATTGACGAAGGCTCGGCCTCGGCCAGCGAAATCTTCTCAGGCGCGATGCAAGACCACGACCGTGGCGTGGTCATTGGTCGTCGTTCGTTCGGCAAGGGCTTGGTTCAGAGACCCTTCAATCTCCCCGACGGCTCGCAAATCCGCCTCACCACATCGCGTTACCATACGCCTTCGGGACGTTGCATCCAGCGTCCATACGAGAATGGCGTTGAGGACTATGCCAAGGAGATGACCAAACGACTGGAGCACGGCGAATATTTCCATGCCGACAGCATCCACTTCCCCGACTCGCTGAAATACAAGACCGACGGCGGGCGCACCGTTTACGGCGGTGGCGGCATCATGCCCGACATCTTCATCCCTGTCGACACCTCTTTCAATAGCAAGCTCTACACCAACCTCGTCCGTAAAGGCGCCTTGAACCGCTTCACCACCGACTATGCCCTCAAGCACCGCGACAAGCTCAAAGCCGAATATGGCGATTTCAAGAACTTCAACAAGAGATTTGAAGTCGGACAAGACCTCGTTGAAGGTTTGAAGAAAGCAGCCGAAGAAGCCAAGGTAGAATGGAACGACGAGCAATTCAAGCGCTCCGAGCAATTCATCCTCTTGCAGATGAAGGCTTTGATTGCCCGCAACGTGTGGGAGACACAACAATATTACGAGGTGATGTCCTCCGTTGACCCTGGCATCAAGAAAGCGATGGAAATCATTGGCAACGAAAAAGAATACAAGCGCATTTTGAAAGGCAAATAATCCATTTCGGCAATTTTTCATTCCCATTAATGCACATTTCCCGAAGTTTTTGAAACACACTTCGGGATTTTTTTCTATTTTTGCGGTTTGTTTTTCGTGCTATAAAACTTGGAATAGGAAACAACAATTAGTATCAACTTAATAAATTCACCAATGAAAAGAGTTCATTTACTCGCCTCAGCATTCCTCATGATGGGTATGCTGATCGGCTCGCAAGCCATGGCCCAAGGGCGCATCGAGCTTGGCAGAGCCCAGTCGACGCAAAACTGCGCCAATGTTTCGCAAGATGGCTTCAGCGCCACCTTCTCTTTCAGCAGCATTGAAGCTACTGAAGTGAACACTGAAAAGGGCATGTTCTCCACCCTCACGATGGATGGCACCTACCCTTCCGGCAATCTCGGCGAGCCTTCGCTGCCTGCCGCCAACAAGCTTATCGCTGTTCCTTATGGTGCAAAGAACCTCACCGTCAACGTGAAGAGTTATAGCACCAGCACCTACAAATTGGCCGACTACGGCATCAACAAGGTCACCCCGATGCAGCCCATGATCCGCAAGGACCAAAAGGCCGAAGAAGTGCCCTTTGCCTATAGCGAGAAGGCCTATGCCACCAAAGGTTTCGTCAACCGTCCCATCGCCCAAGTGCAAATCCAAGGCACGATGCGTGGCATCCAAATCGGTGCCCTGACGGTGAATCCCGTGCAATACGACGCTGCCACCAACACCATCCAGGTCTACAACGACATCGAAGTTGAAGTGAGCTACGGACAATATGACAAGTCGGCTGCCTACGACGAATTTGCCCGCACCTTCAGCCCCTACTTCGCCAACATCTATGACCAGATGTTCAACTGGCGCGATGATGTCTACGACGAGCACCCCGACTTGTGGCAGAACCCCGTCCACATGTTGGTCGTCGCCGACCGCATGTTTGAAGAATGCCTGCAACCTTGGTTTGAATGGAAGACCAAGAAAGGCTTCTATCTCAACGTGAAGTACACGGATGAAATCGGCACCAGTGCCGCTGCCATTCGCGCTGCCATCCAAGAAGAGTACAGCAAGGACGCCCCCACCTTCCTGATGATTATGGGCGACAAGAACCAAGTGGCCGCCAGTGCCACGGGTAGCGAGACCCACTGCGTCACCGACCTCCAATATTCGAGCGTCGACGGCGACGAGTTCCCCGACATGTACCACAGCCGTTTCCCCGCCGAGACCGTTGCCCAAATGCAAGCCATGATCAACAAGGCTTTGGAGTATGAACAATACACCATGCCCGACCCGAGCTATCTGAACAACGTGCTCCTCATCGCTGGTGAAGATTCCGGTTGGGGTGTTACTGTGGGTCGTCCCACCATTTGGTATGCCACCAACTACTACTACAACGAAGAGCATGGCTATGCCAACGTTTACGAATACAGCCACGGCCAATACACGGGCTGCTACAGCCACCTCAACGAGGGCGTCGGCTTCGCCAACTACACCGCCCACGGTTCGAACACCAGCTGGGCTGGCCCGCAATTCACCGTCAGCGACGTCAACAACCTGACCAACGAGCACAAGTACTTCCTCGCCATGGGTAACTGCTGCGAGGCTGCCGACTGGGGCATCAGCGGTACCTGCTTCGGCGAGGCCATGGTGCGTGCCGAAAACAAGGCTGCCTACGCCTACATCGGATCCTGCCCGTCAACCTACTGGCTCAACGACTATTACTTTGGTGTTGGCGCCACCAGCCAAGCCAACGGTCAAATGCCTGACATCAGCATCACCACGACAGGTTTTTACGATGCCATGTGGACCGACGACATGTACAACACCGTCACTTCGATGATGTTCATCGGCAACTTGGCTGGCAACGCTGCCCAAGCCCTTGGCTACACTATCCATGTCAGCACCCTCTACTGCTGGCAAGCCTACCACACCTTAGGTGACGGTTCCATCCTGCCCTTCCGCATCCAACCCACAGAAAACACGATCAGCCACATGCCCACACTGCCTATCGGCATGGATTTCTTCACCGTCAATGCCGCCCCGGGTTCCTACGTTGGCATCAGCAAGGACGGTGTCCTCTATGGTGCTGGCATGATTGGTGAAAGCGGCACTGCCGACATCCCGATGCAACCGGTTACGAGCGGAGGCAACGTCACCATCTGCGTGACCCATCCCCAGCACGTTCCTTACGTCACCGAAATCCCTGCAGCCGCTTTGGAAGGCCCCTATGTGGCTGTCGATGCCTTTACGCCTGCCAACGTCCATGTTGGTGACCAATCCACGATGGACATCACCTTCAAGAATGTAGGTACGCAAGCCACGGGTGGCACCACCACTGTGACCCTGACCTGCGAAGACGACAACCTGACCTTCACCAACGGCACTGGCTCCTTCGGAAGCCTCGCTCCTGATGCCACCACACAAGTGAGCGGTTTCAGCTACAACATTGCCGAAGGCGTGGCCGACGGCACCCGTTTCACCATCATGGTCAATGCCGTTTGCGGCAGCAACACCTGGGAAGGCAGAGTCGTCATCACCGCTGGCGAGGCCGTGATGCAATTTGCCGGCATGGCCAATCCTGGCGGATTTGTGCCTGGCGAAACGCTTTCCGTTACGGCTTCCGTCAAGAATACCGGTCACTACATGGCCACCAACGCCATCGCCACCCTCACCTCCGACAACCCGTATGTCACCATCGAGAATGGCACATACGAAATCGGCACCATCGACCCGACTGGCGTGGGCTACTGCGTGTTCGACATCAATGTGGCTGCCAACTGCCCCGAGACTGAGCAAATCCAACTCACCTTCACCGTCAATGCCGACGGCGGCTTAGTGACTGAAGGCACGGGCGTCATCAAGAATGCCTGCAATGTGATCTTTGAACTCAGCGACTCCTACGGCGACGGTTGGAACGGCAACATCCTGAACGTCGCTTTCAGCGATGGCACGCCCACGGAACAACTCACCATCAACAGCGGTAATTCCGAGACCTACACCCTTGAAATCGGCAATGGTGTCCACGTGACCCTGAGCTGGACGGCTGGCCAATGGGCTTCGGAATGCTCGTTCGTCGTGAAATACGAAGACGGCACCATCATCTTCCAAGCCTCTGCCCCGAATGGTGGCGTGTTGCATGAATTCGACTGCAACTGCAGTGGCAGCGCTCCTATAGGCACCTACGCCCCTGTCCTCGACCTTCAAGCTGCTTTGAACAATACTCAAGTCACACTGACCTGGGGCGCTCCTGAAGGTGCCACCAGCTATAGCGTATTCCGCAACGGCATCCGTATCGGTGAAACGAACGAGACCACTTTCGTTGACGAAATCACCAGAGACCTTGCTTACACCTACTGCGTCTTCGCCAACTATGCCGACGGCGTCTCCGTTCCCGAATGCGTGACCATCGATATCACCACGGGTGTCGAAGAGATGGACATCAACAGCTTCAGCATCTATCCCAACCCTGTCAACAGCACTTTGACCATCAGCGGTGGAGAAAGCGAATACACCTACACGATGTACAACGGCATGGGCCAAGTGGTTGCCAACGGCACAGCCAACGGTGTTGAGCAAATCAACGTCGAGAGCATGGCCAAGGGCATCTACTTCCTGCACATCGCCACCGGCACGCAAGTGCGCGTCGAAAAGGTTGTGGTGGAATAATCCGACAACCTTAAACGAAAAAAGGCAGCCGCTTGGCTGCCTTTTTTCGTTTAAAGACCTCGTTGTTTCTTGATGGCCTCGTAGGCCGCGTTGATTTCCTGGAACTTCTTCTCGGCGGCCTCCCTAACCTCGTCGCCAAGGTTGCTCACCAGATCGGGGTGGTTCTTTTTGGCCATCTCGCGATAAGCGCGTTTCACCTCCTCGTCGGTAGCCGAAGGCTCGATACCCAAGATCTTGTAGGCGCTGTCGGTCTCCTTGATGAACATCGCCTTCACCGACTTGAAGTCGCTCGTCGTGATGCCCATGTAATCTGAAATCGTGTTAATGACGCTCAGTTCCTCCTGCGAGATGCGGTCATCGGCGTTGGCGATGCCAAAAAGATAATGGAGCAGTTGCAGACGCGAGGAATAGTCCATATAGCGCCCCACCTGCTGGCTCACTTCATAGATATTGTAATCCTTTTCCAGGATTTCGCGCAACATCTTGATATAGTTCTCGGCGCGATCCTGCCCAAAATTCTGCAAGAAAAACCGTTTCACGTAGTCGAGTTCCGATTTCTTCACGTTGCCATCGGCCTTCATCACTGCAGCAGAAAGCACTAAAAGGGTAACGTTGAAATCGCGTTTCTCCTCCGTGTTGCCAAAAGTCTCGTTCACTTCAGACCGAATGACACGCGGGCTGTTACTTGAAAACAAGCTGCCAATGGCGTAGCCAATAATGGCACCCAGCGGGCCTCCAAACGACCATCCCAATCCGGTCAGTATCAATTTCAAAAAAAATCCCATATCGTATGATTTGTATCAGGCGGCAAAAGTACACAAAAAAACGCACTTAGGTTGAAATTAATTCCTACAAGAAAATACATTACAAAGAAAAAGATTTGTATTTTTGCACCTTTATAAGACATGTATCATTTTAATTTAATTACAACATGAAAAAAGTACTATTTTCCCTCATGTTTGTCGCCTTGTCAGCAATGACATTCGCGCAACAATGGACGAGCATCAGCAAGAGCAATCCTGCTGGTCCTGAGGTCAAGTTGGTGTCGAGCAGCGAGCAACAAGTCGTGGTCGACTTCTCGCTGGGCGGCTTCTACCTGACCAGAGTGAACACCCCCAACGGCGTACAAAATGTCGTCTCCGTCCCGAAGATGGCCACATCGTTAGACCAGGGTGCTCCTAACCTGCCCTCATTCCCTGTGCCGGTTCTTATTGGCGATTTAGCTGAGATGAGCATCAGCATCACATCGAGCGACTACACCGACTTCAATGTCGAAGTAGCGCCTTCGAAAGGCAACATCAGCCGTCAAATCGACCCGGCTACCGTGCCTTACACTTACGGCGAGATGTACAGCCAGGATGCCTTCTATCCTGCTGCCCAAGCCCATTTGGACGCACCCTACATCCTGCGTGACTGCCGTGGCCAGAACATCGTGGTAACGCCCTTCGCCTACAACCCCGTGACGAAGACTTTGCGTGTCTACAACCACCTGACCATCAGCATGGAAAAGGTGAGCGACAACGGCGCGAACCCCAAAGTCAGCCGCAAGAGCTCCCGCAAGGTGGATCCCGAGATGAAGCAGACCTACAACCGTCGTTTCATCAACTTCGGACAAAATGGTGCCAAATATTCCTTCACCGACGACCGTGGTGAACTGTTGGTGATTTGCGCCGACCAGTTCATGGCCGACATGGAAGAATTCGTTGCCTGGAAGAACCAATCGGGCCGTCCCACCACGATGGTGAGCGTAACCGAAGTCGGTGGCAACAGCGACACCCAAATCAAGGCGTATCTTACCGACCTCTACAACAACCCTGAGCGCAACTTGGCCTTTGTGTTGTTTGTGGGCGACTACGAGCACATCACCCCACACTCGGTGGGCGGCGAGCGTTCCGACAACTGGTTTGCCCAGATTGAAGGCAATGACCACTACGACGACATTCTCATTGGCCGCTTCTCGGTGCAAACCAGCGACCATGTGGCCAACCACGTCAACAAGGTGCTCTACTACGAGCGCGATCTCCCCTCCACCATCACTTGGGGCAACAAAGGCTTAGGCATCGGTTACATTGGTGCCGGTAGCGGCCACTATGGCGAGGACGACTATCAGCACATCGACCTCATCCGCGACACGCTTGAGCACTACACTTACGAACACGTCACCGAGCTGCACGGCGGCGGTGGCGGTGCTTCTACCACCAGCATCAGCAACACCATCAACGAAGGTGTGAGCATCATCAACTACTGCAACCACGGTTCGGAAACCAGCTGGGGTGTTGCCAACTACAGCACCAGCCACGTCAACGCTTTGGTCAACGACAACATGTGGCCCTTTATCTGGTCGGTGGCTTGCTTGAATGGCAGATTCAACTATGGCGGTGCCAACGGCGAGTGCTTCGCCGAGGCATGGATGCGTGCCACCGACAACACGACCGGTGCTCCTACCGGTGCCATCGGCGGCATGTTCTCATGGATGAGCCAGCCCTGGATCCCGCCCATGTATGGCCAGGACGAAATGGTCGACATCCTTTGCGAATGGAACAATGCTGACAAATTCAACCACACCTTAGGTGGCGCTTCGCTGAACGGCAACCTGAACGTCATCGACATGTCGGGCAGCCAAGGCAACGACACCCACGACACTTGGATCCTCTTCGGCGACCCGACCCTGATGGTGCGCACCGACAATCCCGCAGAGATGAATGTCACCTGCACGCCTTCGGTCCTGATGCTCGGAATGAGCAGCCTGGAAGTGGTAGCCAACAACACTGCCTTTGGCATCGCCACTTTGATGATAGACGGTGAAGTGATCGCTTCTTCTTACATCAACAACAACACTGCCACTTTGGAGTTCCCGCCAATGAGTAATGTTGGCACAGCCACACTGACCGTGATCGGCTACAACAAAGCGACCGAAGTCATCCCCGTGGAAGTGCTGCCTGCAGAAGGTCCCTACGTCACCCTCAGCGATTACACGCCCAACTTCGCTCCTGTCAACCAGGAAACCAGCTTGACGATGAGCTTCAAGAACGTCGGTGTTGACCCCACCAATGGCAACACCAACGTCACACTGACCTGCAGCGACGACCGTCTGACCATCCTCAACGGGACCGCCTCATTCGGTACGTTAGCCGCTGAAGAAACCGTCACTTTGGCCAATGCTTTCAGTTTCATCATCGCCGAGGGCGTTGAAGACGGCACTCGTTTCCAAATCGACCTCGAGATGACCGACGGTCGTCAAACCTGGAATGGCAAAGCCTACATCACTGCTGGCCAAGCCATCCTTGAATATGCAGGCACTACATGGGCTGGCAGTTTCGTCCCTGGCGAAACCGTGACCCTCATCGCCAACTTCAAGAATGCAGGTCACTATATGGCCACCAACGCCATCGCCAACATCACCTGCGACAACCAATACGTCACCATCATCAACCCGACTCTTGAGATGGGCACAATCGATCCTGACGGCATTGCCACCGCAGTGTTTAATATCATGATTGACCCGACATGCCCCGAAACCGAGCAAATCCCTGTCAACTTCACCATGGAAGCCGAAGGCGGCCTGCTGGCAGAAGGTTCGGTGACTTTGAAGAACGACTGCAACGTCATCTTCGAACTGAGCGACTCCTATGGTGACGGCTGGAACGGCAACCAACTTGTCGTAGCCTTCAGCGATGGCACTCCTTCGCAAAACCTCACGATCAGCAGTGGTAACTCGGCGACCTTCACTATCGCCATTGGCAATGGCGTCCACGTCACCTTGAGCTGGATCTCTGGCCAATACACCTACGAATGCTCGTTCAGCGTCAAATATGAAGACGGTACCGTTATTTACCAGAGCAGCAACATCAGTGGCGGACAACTCTTTGAGTTTGATGTCAACTGTGCCAACGGCGCACCTGCTGGCACCTACAATCCTGTGGAGAACCTGGCTGCCGAAGTGAACATCGGCAACATCACCCTGACATGGGACGCTCCCGAAGGCGCCATCAACTACATCATCTACCGTAACGGCGTCGAACTCGCCCAGACCGCTGACGTCACCTACGTCGACGAAGTCTACAACGAGTATGTCTACACCTACTGCGTCATCGCTGAATATACAGACGGCCAAAGCACTCCCGAATGCGTTGTCGCCAAAGCCGAACTTGGCATTGAAGAAAGTGCAACATCGTTCAGCATCTATCCTAACCCCGTCAGTGGCACACTGTACATCAATGGCGGCAATGCCGAATACACCTACACGATGTATAATGGCATGGGACAGGTGGTGGCCACAGGCAATGCCAAGGGCGCTGAACAAATCAGTGTCGACGGCATGACCGAAGGTGTTTACTTCCTCCGCCTCACCAGTGGCACACAAGTCCACATCGAGAAAGTGGTGGTGAAGTAAACAAAACCTCATTCCACACGAAAGGCGACCCCGTTGACTCGAGGTCGCCTTTCATTTTTCAATAAGGGAACGCCGCATTAGTCTTGAAACACGCTCTCGTGGTAAACGCCCTCACCTTCAATGACCGAACTGGCATTGAACCAGCCAATGGCATCACAATTGGAAAAGATATTGGTAAACATGGCAGGGAAGGCTCCCATGACAGGATTGACGCCTATGGCAAGCTTTTGTCCCACAAGAAAATACATATAATCCTTGGTAATGCTGTAAAGCTTAACCTTGACCACATCGCCCTCGTGCAAATACGACTTATTCATAATGCCCACGGGGATTTCCACATTGTCGGCCAACATCTCAGGCCCATTGAAATAATAACCCGCATAACCTTGCATCGGGAAAAGGTTGAACAGTTTGGAAGGTCGGTTCTTGAAGAGCCTGCCATTCAAGTATAGCTCCACATTGTACACAATGGAGGAATCGGCCAACGTCTGGAAATAAGGGCACACACACACCGCTGCCGAATCATCGAGGAGCGGGATGTTGTTTGCATCGCGTTTTGGGAGCAAAAGCACCGAGTCGATAGCCGTAGCATTGTTGCCCATTTTGACATCAGCGTACATGCGAATAGGCCGTGAATACAAGATGTTCTCCTCCACATTGATCTCCAAATGATACCAACGGTTCTTCCGGAACAAGACCGAGTCGGTCAGGTAATGTCCAGGCTTATCCTCCCGTTCGTGGTACCAAACCGTGTCTTCGCCCGCTGCAACATACACCTGTGCGTGAGAAATCATTTCCGGATCGTCCGTACTGTACATTTCCGAAGAATAGCTAAGGGTTACTTCATGCCGTTTGTATTCGTCGGTCAGTGTACCTTCCACAACAGGGACGCGTTTACCTTGAGGCAAATCCATCCTGATTTCCTCAGTGCACGAAGCCGTCAGCAGTGCGAGGCCCGTCAATAAAATGATATGCAGACTCCTTCTTTTCATCCTATTTCCTAAATACCGTTTCGCCTTTGACCACCGATGCCGTAAAGAACCACCCCACGCCTTCGCCCTCCGGCTGGATATTCGTACTCACATTGGCAGGTGCACCCAACATAGGATTGCTTCCAGAAGAGGCCATCAGGCTATATACAAAATACAAATAATCGGCGGAAATGCTACACAGCTCAGCGTGGAGGGTATCGCCGTCATGCAACTGCGACCTGCGGAAATAGGCAATCGGGATTTCCTTGTTGGCCGCCTGCATCTCCGGGCCGTTGATATAATAACCCGCATAGCCTCCAACTGGGATCACCATACGTTGTGTGAGTGTGTCCGACAGCACCGAATCGTTGATGGCGATGATAGGCATATAAATGATACTGGGGTCTGGCAGGCTCATAAAATAAGGATAGAGCCACTCTATGGTGTCGAACAGGAACATGGTAGGGACAGAGTCGTTACCTCCATTGAAATGCTTGACCACAAGGCTATCAATACTTTCCACGTTATTGGGCATCATGCTTTCCGCAAAGAGTTGTTGCTTGGTACCATCGGGTTCAGGGATCTCAACGCAAAGACGGTATAATGTATTTTTCTTTCCGGCAACAAGCTCCGTGAAATAATGGCCTGCTTGCGTCTCATCCTCATAATAGTAAATGGTATCCACGCCATCCGTGACGTAAACCGTGGCGCCGCTCACCATCTTGACCTCGTCTTGGTTGTAGAACTCGGCCGTATAACTCAAGATGGCTTCATGATGCTTCAGCTCATCGGTAAACGAGGCTTCCACACCCACCATAGGATCGCCGTCCTCCACGTCAATGACAATGTCCTCGGTACATGACACGAGGCCAACAAAAGCCAACAGGACCAACACTTTATGCATCTTCTTCATATCGGTCAGTATTTGAAGTTATACGAAATGGAAGGGACTGCCGAGAACAAGTACATGTTCTTGGTGACGATGCTGCCGTTCTCGCCTTGGTCGAAGGTGATGGCCCAAGTGTTGTGGCGGGCATAGGCATTATAGACCGAGACATTGAGCTCGTGTTGACAACGGCGTTGGGGATCGAGCTTGCCTAGCTTGCAGGTGAACGACAAATCGAGACGATGGTAGTCGGGGTAACGACTCTCGTTGCGTTTGCCATTGTAAACGGCATAAGTGACGCCATTGAGGGTATATTGGCCATAGGGGAAGGTCACAGGCTGTCCCGTGTTATAGATCCAATTGGCGGCCAAGGTGATGCGCGGGTTGACATCATAGCTACCTACGATGACAATGTTGTGTGGACGGTCGTATGGCGAGCGGTACTCTCTGCCGTGGCTGATTTCCGGAATGGTGCGGAACGTGCGCGAATAGGTGTAAGAAATCCATCCCGTGAATTTGCCCACATTCTTCCTAACGAGAAACTCTGCGCCATAGGAGCGTCCTTTGCCCACACGCAACTCCCCATCGATCAGCAAATAACCGTATGTAATGGCGTTATCCTTAAAGTCGATGACGTTCTTCATGTCCTTATAATACACCTCGACAGAGGTCTCGATGGCATCATCGTCGAAGTTCCGGAAATAGCCCAAGGCAAACTGGTCGCATTTTTGCGGCTTCACGTTAGGGCTGGTTGGGAACCACACATCGAAAGGCAGACCTCCCGTGGCCGAGGACGCCACTTGGGCATATTGCACCGTGCGAGAATACGAGGCCTTGACGGACGAATGCTCGTCGAGTTGGTACATGGCGGCAACGCGCGGTTCGGGATTGACGACGGTGTTGAACACCTCTCCCCTGCCATAATGCAAGGTGTCGATGACCGAATGGATGATATCGTCAAACACGAACAAGTCTTCTTCTCCAAGGTTCTGGAAACATGAGAGCCGCACACCTGTACGGAACGTAAGGCGGGGCGTTGGGGTAAAGTCATGGGTGAAATACAGTGCGTGCTCCAAGCCTTTGCGGGCCACAGCCTTCGACTGGTCGACTTGCAGATACTGTGACAAGGCCCCACCCCTATCGTTGATTTCGCCTTGGAGATAGGATTGTATACCCGTGGAAAGGCCGAACTTTGAGTTATGGCGCTCGTTCCAGTGCATGGCGAGATCATAATTGAGGCTGACGGCATCGGTTCCCGCCTTGATAGCAAAATCATAAGGACTGTAGTTGATGTCGATGCTATAGCGATACCTCGACCCAATCAACGAAAGATTGGAAGTGAAACGCTCGGAGAAGATGTGACTCCAGCGCAAGGTGGCGCTGCTGTTGCCATAGCCCAGACCAATCATCTCCTGCATCGAGAACTGGTCGTGACCGTTATAGAGCGAAAGGAAAAGACGGTCGTTTTTGCCAAGCGACTGCGACACTTTGGCATTCACGTCATAGAAGTTGATTTTCGACTTGTTGAGGTCCTCGCCAAGAAAAGGCAAGACCAAACCGGCATAGGTCCTTCGTCCAGCCAACAGCACCGACGTCCGATGGTCGAAGAGCGGGCTTTCGAGCATCACATGGCTCGTTACCAAGCCCACGCCGCCTTCCAAACTCAATCGCTTGGGCATCTCGTCTTTTACCGACACATCGAGCACCGACGACAGTCGACCTCCGAAATTGGCTGGAATATCGCCCTTGTATAGCGTGGCATCTTTCACGACGTCGTTGTTGAACACGGAGAAAAAGCCCAAAAAATGAGAGGCGTTGTAAATCGGAGCGCCGTCCAAGAGAATAAGGTTATGGTCGGTGGCGCCACCACGCACGCTGAAGCCCGACGACCCTTCAGAGGCCGATTGCACACCAGGCAGCAGCGTGATCGACTTGATGACATCCACCTCGCCCATCAGCGCCGGGATTTTCTTGATGGTAATCATATCCAAGGTCTGCACGCTCATCGCCATGGCGGTCACGTTTCGGTCCTTGCGCTCGCTGGTGACCTGTACTTCCGAGAGCTTCTCCAACTCAGGCTGCAACTTGATGTTGATCGTCTGCGGCTTTGCGGTGACGGTCACCTTTTTGTTCACCGTCGTGTATCCAATATAGGAAATACGTAGCATGTGTTCACCCAAAGGGAGGCTGAGCGTATAACGTCCCCGCTCATCGGTGGTCGTTCCTTGCTGCAGTTTTTCCTCATAAATCGACACACCTATAAGCGTTTCACCAGTACTTCCATCGCGAACCGTCCCCGACAGATTTCCATTGCTTTGGGCAAACAAACTGATTGTCAAGCCAAAAAGGCTTAAAACGAATAAAAATAGTCTTCTTTGCATCTTTTTTGGAAAATTTGTGCAAAAATACAAAACATTGCGGTACACAACTATAGGATATCCTTTATCTCCAACAAACTTTTCACCACATAGGTGCTTTCTTCCAACGTATCCACTCCTGTCCGGTTGAAAAAAACCTGGTCGATATGGGCCGCTCGCGCCCCCTCAATATCGACAGCCAATTCATCGCCAACCATCAAGCTCTCCGAGGCCTCAGCCTTTGCTTTTTGCAAGGCAAACTGGAATATCTCAGGGTTGGGCTTTTTAACGCCAACCTCTTCCGAAACCGTCAGTGTCTCGAAATAAGGCTCCATCCCTGAACCGCTCAACTTGGTGTGCTGCACCTCTTGAAAACCATTGGTTATCAGATGCAAATGACACTTCGGCTTCAGATAATCCAAAAGTTCCATCGTTCCAGGAACAAGGCGGACGATACGAGGCGACCAATAGACATAATCCTCGCTCAGACGGTCAGCCAAGGCTATATCATGGATACCATAATGCGCTAAAGGCAGCACAAATCGGGTACGATTTAGATCGTCTTTCGTAATCTTATTCTCGCGGTACAATTCCCAGAGGCGTTCATTCAGAGGATGATACACCTCATGAAACTCATGGGCGTCGGGAATGCCCAGGCTTTGCAAGTCATACTTCTCGAAAAGTCGCTCAAAAGCGACCTCGGCAGCGGCATCGAAGTCCCACAAGGTGCGGTCGAGATCGAAAAAGACATGTTTATAATGCTTCATCTCACTAACATTTGGCGTTGCCATTCAAACAAAGCCACGGCAGCGGCATGGCTCACATTAAGCGAGCGTGTCGGCCCTGGCACGGGAATGAAGACCACCTGGTCGCATTGGGCGAGCAAGGCATCACTAAGGCCGTGACGCTCGCTGCCCACGATGAAGGCCACGTCTTGGGGAAGTGGCGTATCATAGAGGCACGTGGCATTGTCGGCCGTCTCGATGGCCACGATGGTCTTGCCTGGGGGAACGATTTTGTGCAAGTCGGTCTCCTCGCTGAAATACCATCGGATATTGTCGCGGCTGGAAGCAGCGGCACGCCGCACCTTACCCAGCCTATGTTCGTCTTCATTGCCCAAAAAGCAGATCTCAGAGGCTCCAATATTGTCGGCCAACCGAATCATGGCCCCGATATTGTCGGGCGTCATCAAATGGTCGGCAATGAGCATGGGATGAGGCACGCGGTCATACAAACGTTCAGGCCTTGTCTCGGAAAACAAATCGTTGGATTTCAAGTAAGTCATGGGCAAACAAGGAATTTCTTTACGACAATCTCGCTGTCGGTAGTGATTTGCAAGAAATAAACGCCTTCTGGCAGATGGCCGCACCACAACCGGGTATGCTCGTCACCTTGGCCCTGTGCGACTTGTTGTCCGGCAGCATTCAACACAATATAGCTGAATGGCTGATCCATCGCGACCCGAAGCCAATCTTTGACGGGATTGGGGAAGAGGTCAATCCGTTGGGACGGGTCATCGACACCAAGGGTGGTAATCTCAACCTGCCTGAAGGCGGGCAAAGAGCACTCATGTTGGGCGTTGATAGCGCTAACACTATAAACGAAAGTCCCCAAGGTATTGATGTATTGCGTGAACGAAGTCTCAGGCTGGGTGGCAACGACATTGCCGTCGAGGCGCACGACGTAGCTTTGGGCATCAGCGATGCCTTCCCAACCCAGCACAACCTCATTTTGGTTGACTTGGGCTTGCAACGCGAGTTCAGGCAAAAAGGTGATGACGGAAGCCGACGGGAACTGCACATCATCAACCCAACAGCAGTCGTCGCCATAGCTGCCACTTCCGTTTTTCATATAAAGCCACCTGAACTTGTGAGTGCCAGCAGTCACAGGGAAGGCTTCGTAGCTCCAGTCGACCTCGCCCGACCACTCGCCCATGGCGATGTTATCAATATAAAAAGTGAGTTTGTCTTTGTTGGCCTCACAACACACCTTCTTGAAGAAGCTGATTTGCCCGTCTTCGCTGACCTCCATCTCCACCTGTAGGGTTGAGACATTGGCATCACCGATGGCACCTGAACGTGCACTGTAATTGCCCGTATGCGCTGTCTCGGCATCGATAGACCAATAAGCGCCGCCAAGGGTTTGCCATGCGAAAGCCGAAAGATCACCGGTCTCAAACGTTTCCTTCACGGAACCAACACTGAGGAGTTCGACACCTTGAATGGAGTATTGAAGCGCTTCCATGAGATAAAACACCTCCATGCTGGAGTTGTTGCCTAACTGAGCTGAAGTTGCAAAAGGCACCGTTAGCGTAGCGACACCTCCTGCAGGGATGTCGCCCATGGAATAATTGGTTTGTCCGAAAGTCAAATCGGTGGTGCTGCTGTAAAGCTGCATCCGCGCATTATGGGCTGCCGACGAGCCGATGTTTCTGACACCGACAAGAAGCTGTCCGTCTTCGCCAGGATTGACCGTGCTTACAGGGCGGAACTCCGCCAAGGCAAAAGCAGGGGCATGGAGCGTCATGCGGAACTGGCTAGTCCAAGTATTGCCACCATCGGTACAAGTCAAGCTGAGATTGGCAACAGTCCCGTCAACAATGTCGTCGCTGACGGCAACACGAAAGCCATTAGTGATGTTGTATGTGCTCATGGCTGCAAGACTGGGAATGACGGCCGAGTTGCCGACGACTTCTATGCTGGGTGTATCGCTACTTAATGTGACCTGCACATTGGAAGCCGCTTCGTTGCCAATGTTTTTAATGGTCACCATAACGTCCACCGTCTCACCATAGTCGGCTTGACCATTGTCGTCGCTGACGGCAAAGCCCCCATAGGTAAGATAGGCGCCATTAGCAGGGATGATGTCGATGGTGCGCACCTCAGTGACCTTGTTGAAACTGGTCACGACAAGGGTCGCTGTGCCCACCGTTGATGGGCTATCAAAAGTGAGGATGCCTTCTCCGTTGACAATCGGGGTGGAGCAAAGCACCTGTCCATCGGCCGTAAGCGTAGCCATGGCAAAATCCGCATCGGCAGTAAGACGCAGTTCCGTCTGTCCCAAGAAAATGGCTTCGGGCTGACAGACCACATTGAGTTCGGAAGGATTGGCCGTACGCAACATGAGACTCGGGTCGCCAAAAAGGATCCAAGTATTATGGGTTGCCCCCTGGTCGCTGGGATGCATATCGAGGATTTTCATGTTGCCATTAAGCGATGCGCCTCCGAGGGTATGATGGTATTGGTCGGCATTACGCCACTCGCACAAGATGTCGACCATTTCGTCCTGCCCCGTCATTGGCGGTTGCCAAGGTTGCGAGGTCCAGCTGAACATGCCTCCGATGGCGCCTGTCGGCACGCCGGTCGTGTTGTTGACAGCACGCATCCATGCCTCAGCGAAGCAAGGCTGGCTGTAGTTGAATTGCCCATTGAGGCAGGCTGTCGACCACACCACTGGCCATTTGTAGTCGTTGGTCAGCGCATTGACGTGGCTGTTGTTGAACGTACCCACATACCAACTGGTTTGCGAGCCATGATTGCAGTAGTTGCAAATGCTGGCACCGGCATTGAAATTCTCGCGCAGCATGACAGCATTGGTACCCACGCCCACCCCTTGGTAATGCTGCGAGACCTCGCTGTAGGTATAATGCATCAACGTGTCACGGATGTATTCGATATGCTGGTAATCGGATTCACCGCCATTATGTCCGCTGCCCGCACCTTCGCTCGATCCGATGCCCACGCCTTTGTCGAGCCATTGGGCGTCGGCAGTGATATCACGCTCGTAATAAACCGTTTTGAAGACCTGATGCTCGACATCGGCGACAGTCTCCGCCGAGAAACGCCCCACCAAGACCTCAGGATAATAATCGTTGCCCTCGAGTTGACCGAACCAGATGTCGGAGGCACCGCCATTCATCGATTTGGGCGTAAGGTCGGCATAATCACCCACGAGAAGCACGTAGCAGAGATTCTCGTCAGGATTGTTGTAATGACTGAGAATAAACGACTTGACCAAGTCAGGCGTGTTGCCGATGTCAGCCAAGTTGGCAAGAAGGGTCGGACGTCCCGAGGCATTTTTCCACTCGACAAAAGGCTGCATCGCATCGAGATAGGCAGGTGGACAAATCACCAGCAACTCGCCTTCGTCGGGAATGAAAGTGTATTTGGCCCCACGATCTTGGAAGTTAAGGAAACGGTGACGATACATCTCTTCTGTCTCGGCCGCCATTCGCATCGTGCCCGACTTCCGATTCAACAATGGGTTACTGCCATAGCCACTCCCTTTCTTCATCGTCAAGGTCAAGTCAGTAAAGACGCGCAATGTACGGGTAACCGCATTGTAGGCAAAAGGATAGACAAGGATGTTTTGTCCGCGGAAATCGCGCAAGATGTAGGGTTTGTCCAACTGTGCCTGTGCATCTGGGAAGAAACGGTCGCATGCATAAGTCGCCCCAAAAGCGTAGGGTACCGTGGAAGGATCCACCTCGCGGCTCAGATTTCCTTTTGATGGCGCGATTTCGATGCCCTCGTAATCATGATATCGGGCCTCAGTGACTTCTACAACCATCTCTGCCACATCGTCGATGAGCATCGGGACGGCAAACAGCGGCAGGTCGGGGGATCCAGCTTCAAGCATCGAGGCCATTTTAGGGACCGTAATGACGTATTGTTGGCCTTTTGGCGTGTCCACCTTCTCCTTGAAATAACCCGACAAATGGAAGGCGACCCTACTCTCGTCATCCCCTGAAGAGAGCAAACTCGTCATGGGCGCAACGGGAATCGAGCTGGTTATCGGGACCCATTCTTGTGCAAATATATTGTTAGTCAACAAAATAGCAACTATCAACAGCAATTGTGTAAATGTTCGCATAGCATCCTTGTTTTAGTGTTCTTGCAATTCGCTGCAAAGATAAACCAAAATCGCAAAACCCGCGTTGACGGAGCGTGTTTTTCTCCATCAAGCGGGCCTCGCAAAAAAAATCAAATAGTCTGTAAAAGATATGCTATAGCTTAGTCAACATTGTCGTGAAGGAAGGAGTTCTCCGTGCTGATGCCGTTTTTCGAGGTTGCGTAGTGCGACATGTCGGAATCGTCGGCATGGTTGATGTCCACGTTGCGACGCAGGTAGGCTGGTTTGCTCTCCAGCTCTTCCAGTCCGCGAGCCGTCCTGAAATTCATGCTCAACGCACGCAAGCGTTGTTTCTTCAGCTGTTCCTTCGGGTCGGTCTCTTTGGCTTTTTTAGCTTCGAGCACAGCGATTTCCTGCTCGGCTCTTGCAGCCGTCTCTTCTTTCGTGATGATCCGTGAGGTAATCTCAAAGCCTTCATCGTCGCTTCCACTCAAGCGGAACGGGTTGTCGAAGACACGGACGGTGGGGCGCTCTTCTTCATAATGCGTGGGGTTCGAAGGTTCGGGGGTAGGTGCCTCTGGTGCAGGACCTGAAACGGGTTCAAAGAGAGGGTCGTCCTCTTCCGCTGGAGCTGAGTCGTCTGCAGCTTCCGTCGTCGTCTCATCCTTCGGCTCTTCAACCGTAAAGAGCGAATGAACGGTTTTCTCCTCATGCTTCTCTTTGACGGGCTCAATGGGTTCATGGCTGTCTTCAACGACTGGAGCCGCCACGATAGGCATCGCGGGAGTTTCAGCAACCGTGTTTTGCGGATGTTCTTCGCCTTTCACCTGGCCATTCAGGTCGTAAACCTTTTTGGGTTGGACTGGAGCGACAGGCGTTTGTTTCTCGACAAGGGTAGCACTGTAAGGCTTGGCGTCGTGGTTGAATCCAGTGGCGATGAGCGTAACGCTGATGGCTTCGCCCAGACTCTCGTCGGTGCCGTTACCCCAAATGACATCAGAGTTGTTGCCACAGGCGTTTTGGGCGATTTCGAGGATTTCGTCGACTTCGTCCAACGACACCTCGTTGCTACCCGAAGTGATATAAAGCAGGATGTTCTTAGCGCCTTCGATGTTCGAGTCGTTGAGCAACGGCGAGTGAATGGCGTCTTTGATGGCTTTCTCAGCGCGGCCTTCGCCTTCGGCAGTACCCGAGCCCATGATGGCCTTGCCACTGTCCTTCATGACGGTCTTGACATCCTCGAAGTCGACATTGACATAGCCAGGAACCGTGATGATTTCGGCGATGCCGCGTGCAGCCGTGGCCAACACGTCGTCGGCCTTCTTGAAGGCTTCTGAGAGCTTCATGTTGCCATATTGGTCGCGCAGCTTGTCGGTGCTGATGAGGATGAGGGTGTCGACACATTTCTTGAGTTCCTCGATACCGTTGAGGGCCTGCAATTTACGGCGACGTCCCTCACGTTCCATCGGCATGGTGACGATGCCAACGGTGAGGATCCCCTTGTCCTTGGCCAGCTTAGCCACCACGGGGGCCGCACCGGTGCCAGTGCCGCCACCCATACCGGCAGTGACAAACAGCATCTTGGTGTCGTCGTCGAAGAGGGCTTCAATCTCGTCACGGCTCATCTCTGCAGCTTCACGGCCGATGTTGGGGTCGTTGCCTGCACCAAGTTCACGTTTGCCAAGGTGCACCGTGGTTTTCACGTTGCTCTTCAGCAAAGCCTGATGGTCGGTGTTGCAAAGGATGAAGTCGACGCCTTGTATCCCCTCCTCCATCATGTGGTTGACGGCATTGCCACCACCGCCACCCACGCCGATCACCTTGATGTAATTGGGTTTGCTCACATCGACGGGCTTGAACAACTCGTCCTGGTTGTTTTCATTGAGAATGTAATTGTCAGCCATGGTATTGTGTCTTTTGGTTATTCAATATTGTCAGGGGTAAAGAACTCGGTAAAGGAGGTGACGATTTTCTTCAAGTCGATGCCTTTCTTCTTTTTCCTTCTGCTTTCGTTTACGTCGATTTCGGATTCGCTCGTCTCTTGCTCGTCCTCCACAATCTCGACAGGCTCTTTCGTGTAGCCCGCCCTTTGTCGTTCGGCCTCCTGCGATGCCTGAAGGAACTCGTCGTGTTCCATCCTGGCAATGGTCTCGATGACGATACCGATACCGGTGGAGAACATGGGGCTTGAGAGCTCTTTCATCTTGGTCGCGTTGAGGTGTTCGTTGGGATAGCCGATGCGCACTTCCAGACCCGTCTTGAACTCGGCCAGCTGTTGGATATGGTTCATCATGGCGCCGCCACCCGTCAGGACGACACCGGCAATGAGGTTATTTTCCGACTTGGCTTTCTGGATCTCGTAGTTGACCAGCTCGAAGATTTCCTCCAAGCGGGCTTGGATGATATGAGCCAAGTTCTTGAACGAAATCTCCTTGGGTTCCCTGCCACGGATGCCGGGGATCGACACCACCTCGTCGTCGCGATTCTCGCTGGCGAGGGCGGAGCCGAATTTCACCTTCACCTCTTCGGCGTAATGCTTGATGATGGAGCATCCGGTGCAGATGTCGTCGGTGATGATGTTGCCACCAAAAGGAATCACGGCGGTGTGTTGTATCTTCTTATCCTTGAAGATGGCAATATCGGTGGTGCCACCACCAATGTCAACGAGGACGACGCCAGCGTCTTTCTCCTCATCGTCGAGCACGGCCTGAGCCGAGGCGATGGGTTCAAGGATCATGTAATCCATCTCCAAGCCAGCGCTTTGGATGCACTTGATGATGTTTTTGGCAGCAGAGGTCTGGCCGATGATAACATGGAAATTAGCCTCTATCTTGCTCCCCAGCATACCTACGGGATTGGTGGCCAACTCACCGTCGACATAGGTGTCCTGACGGATGACGTCGATGATTTCCTCGCCAGGCGTCATGTTGATCTTGAACGTGTCGTTACGCAAGCGTTCAAGCTCTGCTTCCGATATTTCGGTTTCGTGGTTGTCGCGCATCAACACCCCACGATGTTGCAGGCTCTTGATGTGCTGTCCGGCGATGCCCACGCTGACGCGGTTGATTTCGACGCCCGACTGGTCTGACGCCTGCTTGACCGCTGTCTTGATGGCTTCAACGGTGTCGAAGATGTTGGTGACCACACCTCTTCTGACGCCCGTGGATATGGTCTTGCCGTAACCCAGGATTTCGATTTTCCCGTTTCCGGCTTTACGGCCCACAATGCAGGCCACCTTGGTTGTGCCGATATCTAAACCGACGATGATTTTTCCTTCGCTCATAGCTTTATCGTTTTGTACAGACTATTTGATTTTTATAATTTAGGTTGATGCTCTTCATGTTCTTGATTTCAGGGCTGTTGACCTTACGCTTCATGAAAACCTCGAGACGGGCCAACTTGTCGGCTGCGAGTGTGGTATCGCCCACGACGACTCGCATGTCGAGACCCTTGACGCTGAGTTCGAAGCCATTCTTGCCATTGCAATACAGCTGCCCAACGCTATTGCTCGCGAAACGGTTCTTCCCGATGGCCTTGCACCAGTGCAAGGCGTTGAGGAGGTTACGGTCTCTATCGAGCGTGTCGCTAAGTGTATAACCGAGTGTATCCTTCACCGTGAAATTACCACTGGCGATGAGCACATAAGGCGTGTAGGTATCACTCGGAGGAAGCACATAACCGCTTTCGGTGACATACACAGAACGGCCGTCATTGCTAAACACCCTGAGCATAGGCACATATTCCTTGTAGCGGACATTCAAGTTGCCTTTGAGGTCGATGTAGGACGCATTGCTCTCAACCCACGGATTGTTGTCGAGGTGGCGTTGCAGCCTGACCATGTTGACGGTTCCAACCTTGGCTTTCGCACATTCATTCGCAATTTCATCGTGCAAAACGCTACGGCGGACAAAGCCACTGTCGCTCTCAGCCATTATGCGGACTTCCTGCAAAGGCTTGTCGAGATAGCTCTCTCTGGCGAAGATGAACAGGACCACCAAGGCAGCGGCGGTGACGACCCACAATACTATGCTCAATATCTTCTTTACCATGTCTTTATCAGTTTTTCCAAGGGTTCAACAAAACGGTCGATGTCGCCAGCACCCATGGTGATGAGCAGCTCGGGCCTCTCGCGGTCAATCAAATTGACCAATTCTTCTTTCGGGCAAACGCGCTTGTCGGACATTTGCACCTTCTCAAGCAATGCCGACGAGGTGATGCCTTCGATGGGCAACTCGCGAGCGGGATAGATGTCAAGTAGGACAAGCGTATCGGCCAAAGCAAGCACCGATGCAAAACCATCCATGAAGTCGCGGGTGCGACTGAACAGATGGGGTTGAAACACCAACGTAATACGTTTGCCTGGGTAAGAAGCCCTGACAGCGGTCAGGCAGGAGCGGATCTCCTCAGGATGATGTGCGTAATCGTCGATGTAGCAATATCTTTCGTTGTTGACGCGAATATCGAAGCGACGTTTGACCCCACGGAAGGTCGCCAAAGCGTTGGCTATCGTCCCTCCGTCGAGGCCAACCTGACGTGATGCAGCGAAGGCTGCGGTGGCATTCAACACGTTGTGGTTGCCGGCCATCGGCAGGCACACGTTGGTTTCAGTGCCCTCGGCATGGATGATGAAATCGGTGGTGCCGCGCTCCGCCTTCACAATTTCAGCGCGATAGTCGCAGCCATCGCCAAACCCGAAGCGAAGGATATTTCTTGCCTCAATGTCGAGGCCTTCCTTGACAATAACACAGCGTTCGGTGAGCTGGGCAAAATCGTTGAAACCTTGCACCAAGTGCTGCTTGTCGCCATAGATGTCGAGGTGGTCGGCATCGATGGAGTTGACGATGCTGACATTGGGATGGAGACGCAGGAAGGAATGGTCGTATTCGTCGGCTTCGGCCACCAAAATACTGTCGAGGCCCTTGCCCAACACGAGGTTGCTGTCGAAGTTGTTGGCGATGCCGCCGATGAAGGCCGTGGTGTTAGTGCCGCTGCTGTGCAAGATATGGGCGACCATGGCGGTTGTCGTGGTCTTGCCATGTGTGCCGGCCACCGCGATGGTGAAATGCTGGCGCGAGATGTTGCCCAACGCCTCCGAGCGTTTCATGATAGGAATCTGGCGTTGGCGCAGTGCCTCAAACTCCATGAGGCTACTGGGCACAGCAGGGGTATAGACGGCAAAGTCGATGAGGGCAGGCAATAGGTTGGGGTTGTCTTCATAATGGATTGCCATGCCCTCATGTTCGAGCTGTCGCGTCAGCGGAGAGGGCGTACGGTCGTACCCAGCCACGGTGCAGCCATGACTGTGGTAATAACGTGCCAAGGCGCTCATGCCGATGCCGCCTATGCCGATCATGTAGATGCTATGTCCTTCTCCGTTTTTCATATGATTTCGATTCGCAGGGGTTGACCCGTCTTGCTTTTTTTCTGTCGCCCCTTCGGGGCTATGTTCAACTAATTGCTTTTATTATCACTTCAACAATATCGTCGGCGGCGTTCGGACGCGCAAACTCGCCGATGTTTTCGCTCAACTTGGCTTGCAAGTCGTTGTCGTCTTTCAGTTTCATCAGTGCAGGGACAAGTGCTTTCTCCGTGTCGGCGTTGCGCACCATGAGGGCGGCTCCCGCGTCAACAAGCTGCTGGGCGTTTTTGGTCTGGTGATCTTCGGCGGCGGTGGGCAACGGCACGAAGATGACGGGCTTCTGCACCAAAGCGAGCTCCGAAATCGACATGGCACCAGCGCGCGAGACGACCACGTCGGCCAAACCATAAGCCAAGTCCATACGGTCGATGAATACCGTTGGTTTCACTTGGGCTTCAAGGCCCAAGGCCTTCACTTCTTCCTGGGCTTGAGTGATATAGGTCTTGCCCGTCTGCCAAATCAGTTGTAAGTCACTGTCTTTGAAGGCCTCAAGTTGAGCGCTGATGCCCTTATTGATGCCCAAGGCACCTTGGCTACCACCGACGAGCAATGCAACGGGCTTACCAGGGTTGAGGCCAAAGTACTGGGCTGCCTCCTCACGCGTACCCGCGAGCTTGATGTTGGCACGTAGCGGGTTGCCGGTGAAGTGTATCTTTTCGGCAGGGAACCACTGTTCGAGATGGTGGTAGGCCACGCAAATGGCTTTGGCCTTTTGGCCCACGTTACGGTTGGTCTTACCAGGATACGAGTTCTGTTCCTGGATGACGGTGGGAATACCGAGCCAATTGGCAGCTTTCAAGGTGGGACCGCTGGCAAAGCCTCCCACGCCAATCACCACGTCGGGACGGAAACGCTTCAAGATACTGCGGGCCTTGCTCAAGCTGCTGATGAGCTTGAACGGCAGGCTCAGCACGGAGAGATCTTTCGTGAAGCCGCTAATCCACAGGCCCTCGATGGGATAGCCTGCCTTGGGCACGCGTTCCATTTCCATCCTACCTTTCGCTCCGATAAACAGGATATCGGCCTTGGGGAATCTCCGCTTCAAGGCATCAGCAATGGCGATGGCGGGAAAGATGTGACCGCCCGTGCCACCACCACTAATCACGACTTTCAAGTTCTCTTTCATTTTCAGTTTCTTCTGTAAGTGCTTGTATTTCTTGTTCTTTATTCATGCTTTCATCCTCGATGCTCATCGTGACGCTCAAGATCATTCCGATAATCATGCCCGTAGCCATCAGCGAGGTGCCTCCCATGCTGACGAACGGCAAGGGCTGACCCGTGACAGGCAGCAAGCCAATCGAGACGCCCATATTGATCATGGCCTGCAGGATGATGAGGAAGCCCAACCCAAAGGCCATCAACGAGCCGAAGGTGAGCGGCTTTTTGATGACGATGCGCAGTACGCGCGTGAAAAGGACGATGTAGAGGAACAGCACGAAGACCCCGCCCACCAATCCATACTCCTCGATGATAATGGCATAGATGAAATCGGAATAAGGATGCGGAAGGAAGTTACGCTGCTCGCTCTTGCCAGGGCCTTTGCCAAAGAGCGAACTCGACGCCACGGCGATGTCGGCATAAGTGCGCTGCATGTGCTTGTCGTCGAACCTATCCACTTTTTCATCGTCCTCACCCATCGTCTTGATACGGTTTGCCCAAGTCTGGATGCGGTTTTGTTTTTCCTTGTAGTTGTCGCCCGCCTCGCCGATCACCATGGTCTCTTGCGCGGTTTGGCGACGGTGCTTGTTTTCGATACTGGTCTTGATGGCATCATAGCCCAGATAGGCCGCCATGCCCAACACACAGAGCCCGACCAAGGCCATGATATGCAGGAACTTCACGCGGCCGACGAAGAGCAGGACCAAGCAAACCGCGATCAACAACACGGCCGTCGACAGGTTCTCCGAAAAGATCAAGCCTGCCGTCACCAAGATGGGCAAGGCCAACTTGACCAGAAAATCCTTGAAGTTATACATCGAACCTTCCATCATGATCAGCTGGCGCGCCAGATAGGTGATAAGGATGATTTTCGCCAATTCACTGGGCTGGAACGAGAAACCACCCACATTGATGGAACGGCTGGCATCGTTGATGTTGCGGCCAAACACCAGCGTGTAGAGCAGCAGCGCCAAGCAAGGGATCATCAGGAAGAGCGCCATCTTGGCATAACGCTTGTAGTTGACCCTCGAAGCGATGATCATCATGACAAAGCCAAACAGAAGCATACCGAGATGCTTCATCAGCACTTTGCCCGTGTCGCCACCATATTTCGAGACCGCCAAGGCACTGGTGGCGCTATAAACGACAATCAACGAGACGATGCCTAAGATGATAGACACAATCCAGATGACCTTGTCGCCTCTCAATATTTTATTTACGAAGTTCATTTTCAAGTTGTTTTACTGATTCAGTGAACTGATTGCCACGCTCAACGTAGGTCTCATTCTTGTCGTTCGACTTGCAGGCAGGCGAAAACAGCACAATGTCGTCTTCCTGCGCCAACAGCGAGGCGGCCTTCACTGCGTCTTCCATGCTCGATGCCTCGTAGATGTCTTTGATGTCCTTCTGGAAGGTCTTCATCAAGTTGTCGCTTCCGTCGCCGAGGCAAACCAACGCCCTGACTTTCTTCTTGGCCACACGACGCAGGTCCTTGAAATCGGTATCATCGCTCTTGCCACCTGCAATCCACACCACAGGTTTCACGATGTTCTCGAAGGTAAACCAAGTGGCATTCACGTTCTCGGCCCTCGAGTCGTCGTAATACATCACGCCATCGATGGTGGCGACGAGGTCTTGCCGGTGGTCAAGGGTGTTAAGGTCGCTCAGGCTCTGCTTGATGCTCTCCTTGCGGATTTGCAGGATCTTCGACGAAATGCCTGCCACCATAGTGGAAGCCTGCTTTTGTCTTGTGTTGGTTAGTTCTTGTAAGTAAGTCATGGCAATTATTTCAAGGTTTAGGTTTATGATTATCTAATTTTAAAGGTGATGAGCGTGAAAGCCGCCAGAAGAATGGTGATAATCCAAAAGCGGATGGTGATTTTCACTTCATGATGGACGGTGTTGTAGCCTTCGCCGCGTCCTTTGAAGGTGACCGTGCTGTTGGGCCATGCCTTCTTGAAGTCGCTGTAGCTGGTGCGGAAATGGTCGTGCAAC
>CAMUYT010000014.1 GCA_947164955.1 uncultured Bacteroidales bacterium
CATCGACGATGCCCATGGCTTCGGTGTGATGGGACCCAACGGTCGCGGTACTTCGGAACATTTCGGCGTGATGGATGACATCGACATCTACATTGGAGCCTATGCCAAGGCCATGGCTATCATTGGCGGTTTTGTGGCCGGTCCAAAGTATGTCATCGAGTTCTTGCGCTATAATATGCGTTCGCAAATGTATGCCAAGTCGCTTCCTTTGGCCATTGTGGAAGGCTGCGAGAAGCGTTTGGAAATTATCCGTAGCGCCGAGGGCGATGCGTTGCGTGCCCAACTGTGGAAGGTGACGCGCTCGTTGCAGAAGGGCTTCCGCGACCTTGGCTTCGACATCGGCCCCGCCGAGGCTTGCGTGACGCCGGTGCACGTGCAGGGCGACGTGGTGCAGGCTACCAACATCGCCATGGACCTGCGCGAGAACTATCGCATCTTCTGCTCGGTCATCACCTATCCTGTGATTCCCAAGGGCATGATCATCTTCCGCATCATTCCGACGGCAGCCCACACCATGGACGACGTCAACTACACCTTGAATGCCTTCAAGGAAGTGCGCGAGAAGCTCGACCGTGGCTACTACGACGGAACTGAAATTCCCAATATGAGGATCGATTGAGTCAACCACATCAACAAGAAAAGCGGCACCTTTGTGCCGCTTTTTTTGGCGTTTAATAAATTATTCGTATTATTGCACTGTCAATACTACTGATAATCCCAAAAATGTGATAATATGATACTCGTAAAACAAGTTGGCGTCTATGTCAACATCCTGAATTGCAGACTCAAAAAGCATTTAGCGGAAGTCTTCAAGAAGAACAATGTCAACCTGACGGCGGAGCAATATCTTGTGATGGATACGCTTTGGAACGAAGGTACGCTTACCCAGCAGGCCATCTCTTTCATCATCCAGAAAGACAAGAACTCGGTGACGCAATTCATCGACAACCTGGAGAAAAAAGGCCTGGTGACGCGCTCAGTGGCCAAGGAAGACCGCCGCGTGAACAACATCGTTGTGACTAAGGAAGGCATGGCACTCAAAGACTCAACCAAACAGCTCGCCATCGACACGATGAATAAAGCCGTTGCAGGCATCGACGAGCAAGATTTGCAAACCTTTGTAACCGTACTGAAAAAGGTGTGCACCAATATCAGCGACTCCGACAAAACAGAAGGTAATCTTGAGCTTTAAAAGTGGTTTTTCGCCGTTTGGCACTATTATTGGACACTTTTTAAAATACTGAAGCGTTGTATTTTTATCTTTGCAACCCAAAAATTCGATGAATATGAATAGATTTGTCATCTTTTTTATGCTTGTCTTCGCATTCCCCATGCTCTTTGTCGCCTGCAACAAAGGCCCAGGCGAAGGAGGAACGAGTACCATACAAGGTTATGTGAAACTGGTCCATCATCCCGATGATGACTATACCTTGACTCCTGATACCATGGCTGCTGCCAAGACAGATGTCTTTGTTGTCTATGGCGAAGAAGCCTATTTCGGTAATGATGTGGAGACCAATGCCGAGGGAATGTATCAGTTTGAATACCTGCGTCCCGGCGATTATACAGTGTTTGCCTATTCCACGCTGCCTTCGGGCGAAAAAGTCGCGGTGAGCGAGAACGTCACGTTGGAGCGTGGCCTTGTGGCCCAAGTGCCTACCATTTATATCCACGACGGTAAGGCCTATGGCACTTCTATCGTGAAAGGTCGTGTACACGCCTCTTATTATCATAATGGGAGCTACCGTGGTGAAGGCTGGGCATGCGAACATCGTGTCTATATCCGCCGTGAGGGTGAGGATATCCCCTTCGACGACACCCGTGTGGGGCCCGATGGTTATTTCGCTTTCCAGAAGCTACAACCTGGATCGTATGAAGTTTTCACGGTGACACAGGATTTCAACGAGGTGCCCGAATTTGTATACCAAGACATCACAATCGATGAAGCCGGACACGTCTATGAACTTGGTGAGCAATTTGAAGTAATTATCAATGTTTAATGTTGAATATCGTATTTAAATCATTGAGTATGAAAAAGATAGTAATATTTTTGGCTTTTATGGCTATAGGATTGGGCGTTATGGCACAGTCGGTTTCGGAGAGTACCATAGCCAAGCGTGAGAATCGGAAAGGCATGGTGCTGAAGGAATGGAATACGCCAGCAGGTGAGAAGCGCGCTTTTCTCGACCGTGTGACGACTTACGATGCCATGGGCCGAAAGATTGAGGAAATCGAGTATGCCAGTTATGGCCAAAAATGGCGCATCGTTAGCGAGTATCCCGCCAACAGCGACATCACGGCCAAAGTGGTGCGTGAAATCGAATATAACGATCGCGACAAAGTGGTGCGTATCCGTAAGTTCGAGTATGACGAGGACGGCTCTAAGGTGCGGCAACTCAACTATTATCCCAATGGCAAACTCGAATCGGTGAAGACCTTCGAATATGTCCCGAAATAAGGTATTGTGGAAGAGATCCTCGACATAGTGCAGGGCATGAAGCCCATCACGCTCGAAGAGATGAGCGGCGTGAAGCTGATGAACCGCATCGACACGAAATACCTCGTGACCGAGCGTCAGTTGCGTGACATTCTGCTTTGCATACGTGATGGTTATTATGCCCAAGAGGTTGAGGGCAATCGCCTTTCGCCCTACAGCACCGTGTATTATGACACGCCCGAGCTGACGATGTACCTCATCCACCACAATCGCCACTTGGTGCGCGACAAGGTGCGTGTGCGTACCTATGTGGACTCGCACTTGACCTTCTGCGAGGTGAAACACAAGAACAACAAAGGCCGTACGAAGAAGAAACGCATCGCAGTGGAGCCCATTCCTAACATCACCGATAACCCTGAGGCGGTGGCTTTTTTGACGGAGAAACAGCCCTATCCGGTCAGCTTGCTCAGCCCGCATTTGGTCACTGTTTTCGACCGTTTCACACTGGTGAACTACGACAAGACTGAACGCCTCACCATCGACTGCAACTTGCATTTCGAGAATCTCCGCAACGGCAAGACCGCTTCGGTGGCTCCCCTTGCCGTGATGGAACTCAAGCAGGACGGCCGCGCCAAGTCACTCTTGAAAGACGTGCTTTTTGAGTTACGAATTCGACCGTATAAAATCAGCAAGTATTGCATCGGCACCTGCATGACCTGTCCTGACGTGAAGCAGAATCGGTTTAAGAAAAAATTGAGACGCATTGAGAGATTAAAACAACAAACAAACAATATTTCAACAATATGAAACTCTTACAGTTAAACTTTCAGGACTTCGATCCTGACATTGCCCGCGAGTTTGGAGGTGGCACCTCGACGATGGATTTCCTCGGCGTTCCGCTTCTCGATGCCCAAAGTCTATGGACGATGTTGATTCGCTTCGCGTTCAACCTACTCGTTTGCTGGATTGTCATTCATTGTTTCTATTACAAAAAAGCCAACCGTAAGGACTATTATTTCACCTTTATCATGTTTGCCGTGGTTATCTTCCTCATCATCTCATTGATGGAGAACATGAAGATGAACATCGCTTATGCTCTTGGCCTTTTTGCCATCTTCGGTATGATCCGTTACCGAACGGAGACCATCAAAATCCGTGAAATGACCTATCTCTTCGTGGTGATGGGACTGAGCATCGTCAATGGTATGGCACTATCGACGAGTTATGCGGAGTTGCTGGCGGTCAATATGATGGTGGTGTTGGTGATTTGGGTTCTCGATGGTACCAAGTTGCTGAAACACACGGCGATGAAAATCGTTCTTTACGACCGCATCGAGAACACCAAGCATGGCAAGGAAGACGACTTGAAGGCCGACCTCATCGAACGCACAGGCCTCGACATCAAGAAAGTGGAGGTGGGGCACATCGACTATCTGCGTGACGTGGCTTTTGTGAAGGTCTACTACACGCCCATCGACGACGAGGTGAATACCATCGACACGATTACGAAAATCAAGGACTTTTCGGAATAATGAAAAAGTGGCTGTTCATAGTGCTGTTGTTGTCGATGTCGTTGATGGGGCAGGCGCAAAGCGAGCGCACGACCGATTTTGGCGGCATCGTTTCTGCTGAGGCTGAGATGAGCCTAGGGGGACCGTGGGGCATGTCGGTGGAGGAGGAATTGCGCTTCGACCAGGGCTTTGCACAGTTCGACCGTTGGCTCAATTCAGTGGGCGTGGACTACACTTGTTGGCACAATCGTATGAACATTGGGCTCACTGCCGACTACATCCGTCGCCACAACGACCGAGGCTATTATGAGAATCGTGGCCGACTGGGCTTGCAGATGACTTATAGTGAAGAATGGCGCCGTTTCAAATTCCAAGTACGCAGCAAGGCCATGGGTACTTTCTTTGATGAGCGGACGGGCGAGCATCGCGTCAATCCCCGAATCTATTGGCGCAATCGCTTGAAGGCGACCTATCAGCCCATGAACAGCCGTTTCAAGTATGCCATTTCGACGGAATTGTTTTGGCTTATCAACGACCCAAAGAAAGGTGGCGTCGATAATCTGCGGACGGTAATTTCTGTCGACTATCGGCTCTCGCGCAGGTATTCAATATCGGCATTTGCCCGTATGGACAACGATCTTGGTGTCAAGGATCCCGTTGATTTGTTTTATATGGGCTTGACATTCAAGGCGAAGTATTGATGTAATTCCTTTAGCCATAGGGATTTGCCATGTTTTATGTAAAAAGTCGTTTTTCTTCACGAAAAACGACTTTTTCTCAAATAGGTTTACTATCTTTGTACTCTCGAAAACAATTCAAAACTAATCGATATGAGAACAAAACAATTCATGAAAAGAATTGGCGGCATCTGTGTGGTTGCTGCCGTGTTGCTACTTGGCCTTATGTATGCCTGTGGCAAAAAAGTGCCAGGCGGTTCTGGAGCCTTCGTTGAGCGTATCAGTCCATTAAACGAAGCACTGCTGCCGTTTTTGGATAGCTATACCTCGGGTGTCATCGTCGATGGTGAACCTGTCGTGGTGCGTTTTAACAATCCGGCAATGATGAAGGTGAAGTTCGGCGAAACCCTTCCTGCCAAAGCATTTGAGTTCACGCCTGCGCTGAAAGGTAAGGCTGTTTGGATCGATGAGAATACCGTCGGATTCCAGTACGATGGCATCGATAAGGATCAGAGCTACGTTTGTAAGTTCAAGATGGCAGACTTTGTGGATGTGGCTCCAGACCAAACCCTTGAGTTTGGCTTTGGTGTGCGCCGCCAAAACTTCAGTCTCGTCACGATGCAACCGCTATGCGTTTCTAATGACGAGATGAACTATCTGTTGCGTATTGCCTTTGCCACCCCGGTTGACCAAGAAGATGCCGTCGGTGTATTTGACGATGCTTTCCGAAAGAGCCATCCTGTGGAAGTGACCAACGTGGGCAACAATGTATTCGATTTCACTGTTCAACATTTTGAACGCCAGAATGCCGACTATCAAGTGCCCGTCGTCATCGATGGCAAGGCCCTGGATTGCAAAGCCCGAATGGAACGCAGCTTGACGGTGTATGCCAAAGACAAGTTTGAGCCAGTGTTGTTCGATGTCGACAAAGTCGCTAGCAAGGGCACGCTGCTTTTCTCCCAGCCAATTAAGGAGAATCAGAACCTCGAAGGCTTTGTCACGTTCAACCAAAAGTTGGGCTATAAGGCAGATATAAAAGGCAATCAGATTGATTTCTATTTTGATAAGGCTTCATTGGAAAAATACCAGCTGACGGATCTGCAAATGGTCGTCGGCAGTGGAATCCGCGCTGAAAACGGTATGTTGCTCCAAAGTGACTATCCTTTCGACTTCGATTTGGCTGACAACTTGCCCAAGGTGCGCTGGACCGACGATGGCGTCATTATCCCTGACATGGGTGAGACCACGGTTTATTTCGATGCTATTTGTCTTAATTCAGTGACGCTAAGGATTGTACGCGTGTTTGACGACAATATCCTTTCCTTCTTGCAGGACAATGAATTGAATGAGACTTACGGCGTGCGCAAAGCGGGCCGTTTGGAGAAGAAGGTGCGTCTCGCTATTGACAACCCCTATGCCAACCAATGGAAGACATTCCCCATCGTGCTCTCCGATTATATTAGGGTGGAACCGGGCGCGATGTATCAGTTGAGCCTCAATTTCGGTCCTGCCGATTATACCTTCGCTTCCGACGAGATGAAAAACGCTGTGACGGAAAACGAAGCCAGGGAAGCCGAATATTGGGACGGCCAGGCCTATGACTACAGGGAATACAACTATGACGGCGAGTGGGGCGATCCCAATGGTTACTACTATTATAACTACGTTGAAGAGAAAAAGAACATTGTCGTCAGCGACCTCGCTGTGACCGCCAAGATGGGACGCAGCGACCTCGTCGATGTGTTTGTCTACCAGATTTCGGATGCCAGCCCTGCTACGGGAGCACAAGTGACAGCCTACAGCTTCCAAAAGCAGGAGTTGGCCCAAGGCAATACCGATGCTAAGGGACATGTGCAACTGCAATGTGCCAATCGCCCCGCCTTTTTGGTGGCTACGGATAGAAAGGGCAACAAGTCAGTCATCAAGTTGAGTGATGGCAACGCGTTGTCGTATAGTCGCTTTGATGTGGCTGGTGAGCCAGTCGAGAAGGGCGTTGCAGGCTTTGCCTACTCGAACCGTGGTGTATGGCGTCCTGGCGACGAGATGCAGCTTTGCCTGATGCTCAACGATATGGAAGAAAGTGTTCCGGCCGATTACCCTGTCGTTTTAGAACTGATGGACGCCTCGGGTCGTCTCTACGCTAAGCAGGTGAATAACAAGCCGATGAACGATATTTATTGCTTCAAGGTTCCGACCAACGTCAACGATGAGACAGGCGTGTGGACGGCTCGTTTCAAAATAGGCACGAGCACTATCACTAAGGTTCTTCGTGTGGAGACAGTGAAACCTAACCGCTTGGAAATCAACTTCGAATTGCCTGAGGTAGTCAGTTTGAGCAAAAACGAACGTGTCGCACTCGTTTCGAGATGGCTCAATGGGATGAAAGCCAGTGGCTTGAAAGCCGATGTGGATGTGAAGTTGCGTGGCGGCGAGACGACCTTCAAGAATTTCGCCAACTACTCCTTCGTCAACGAAACGCAGCGTTTTGAACCGCAAGAGTTGTCGCTTTTCAGTGGCCAGCTTAATTCGGAGGGCGTCGCCAATGTGGGCTTTGGCCCGCTTAAGGATGTGTATGCTTCGCAAATGATGAACGGTACCTTCACGGTGAAGGTCTTCGAGCAGGGTGGCGATTTCAGCATCGCTTCGTTCAAGACCAAGCTTTCACCATACACTCGTTACGTTGGTGTCGACCTGCCCGAATCCACGGCGAAATACGGCAGCTATTACGACACTGATAAGGATTGGAAGTTCGACATCGCCATGGTCAACGAGGACGGGACAGCCTGCAAGTCGGCGGTCGCGTTGGAATATGCACTCTATAAACTCGATTCCTATTGGTGGTGGTCGAGCGAGGACGAATTTAGCCTGCAACGGTATGCCTCTGGCACTTACAAAGCGCCTGTGCAAAACGGCAACTTGACTTGCAATGGCACGGCTTCTGTCACCTTCAATATCCCGAACGACAAATGGGGCAGTTATCTTTTCGTTGTCAATGACAAGCAAGGAGGCCACTGCTTCGCTAAGGTGATTAGCTTCGACTGGGGCTATGGTCATGCATCATCGGCTTCGGGCGCACCGGCCCAGCTGTCGATGAAGTCGATGGCCGATAGTTATCAGGTGGGTGAGAAAATCGTGGTGACGTTCCCTGCCAACGAAAAGGCCAAAGCTTTGGTGACGGTGGAAGCCAACGACCGCGTGCTGCAAACCATGTTGGTCGAAAATCTTGGTCAAGAAGGCAGGGTTGAGATTCCTGCTACGGAAGAGATGATTCCGAATGTGTATGTCTATGTGGCTCTGATCCAGCCGCATGATGCTGCCAACGACCTGCCTATCCGCCTCTATGGCGTTATCCCCGTGAAGGTAGAGAACAAGAAATTGCAGCTGCAGCCCAACATCAGCGTGCCCGAAACGGCCAACACGAAGAAGACGATAGATGTTAAAGTGTCGGAGAATGCGGGCCAAGCCATGACCTATACGTTGGCTGTCGTTGACGAAGGCATCCTCGGCCTCACCAACTTCTCGACGCCAAATCCTTATGGTTATTTCAATAGCAAGCAGGCATTGAGCGTGCGCACGTGGGACAACTATGCCAACATCGTCGACGCATTCAGTGGCGAGCTTGGCTCGGTTTATGCCATCGGCGGCGACGGCATCCTCAACCAGGAAATCACTCTCGACAACCGCTTCAAGGTCTACGCTATCACCCTTGGACCTTTTGAGTTGAAACCAGGACAAAGCAATACGCATAGTTTTGAAGTGCCGCAATGCTCTGGTGCTTTGCGCTTTATGGTGGTGGCCAAAGGCAATGGCAAGGCTTTTGGTTCGGCTGAAAAGCGTATGACAGTTGTCGACCCGATTAACTTGTACGCCTCCGCTCCGCGTGTGGTGGCCCCTGGCGATGAATTGGACCTTAAAGTGCAGGTTCAGGCTCCCAAATTAAAAGGCAAGACACTGCAAGTGAAGTTCGAGAACAAGAACCTTGAACCCGTTGGCAACCTGCCCACTTCCGTGACGATTGACAACAATGGTGAAGGTCTGATTGCTGTCAGGACCAGCATCCCCAAGACCATGGGCAATGCCGAATTGAAAGTGTCGGTGACGGGCGATGGCTACACTGCCGAGTCGTCGACAGTGATGCCCATCCGAATGCCTTACGCCGAGCATCGCAACACCATCACCAAGGAGATTGAGGCTGGTCAGACGGTCAGCTTGCCGTTCAACCTCGAAGGCATGACTGGCACGCAGCAAGGCAACATCACCGTGTCGAGCTTGCTGCCCGTCGACCTTTTCGGCAGAATGGATTACCTGATGGATTATCCTCACGGTTGCCTCGAACAACTCACCTCAAAGGCGTTCCCGCAGCTTTATCTCAATTATTTTGTCCAGCTCGACGACAAGGAGAAAGAGGAGATGCATAACAACATTGAGTCGGCCATCACCAATCTGAAGTCGTATCAGAAGTCCGACAACTCGATGACCAACTGGCCTGGCGGACGTTATGTTGACCCATGGACGGAGCTATATGCCTTACATTTCCTCGTTGAGGCCAACAAGCAAGGCTACAACGTGCCGCAGTATTTCCTCGACGGCCTGCTGAGCTTCCAAGCCAACCGCGCCAAACAGTGGAAGAACAACCCTGACTTCAAGCAAGGCGAGACCATCCAGGCCTACCGTCTGTTCGTTTTGGCCTTGGCCGACAAAGCCGAGATGGGTGCCATGAACCGCTTCAAGGAAATCGAGATGAACTACGACCTTACCAAGGCTTTGGCCGCTGCCGCTTTTGCCCAGACGGGTAAGACCAGCATCGCGCAGAACTTGTTGCCCGTTGTTGGTGAAGGCCAGCAGATGTCCGATTACTACACGTCGTTCGGCTCGCGCACCCGCGACTTGGCCATGTATGCCTACACGCAGATGCTTTGCGACGTTGACCAACAGACGGTGCAGAACAACATCAACAACGTGTGCCGCATGATGAGCACCAACCGCTGGATGGACACGCAGACCACGGCCTTCTCGCTCTTCGTTTTGGGCAAGTATGCCGAGAAGATGGGCCTCAACAGCAGTAACCTCTCCGCCACGGTGAAAGTGAACGGTGAGGAACGCACCTTGAACACCAACATGGCCTCGGTAGGCTATGGCTTCACGCCGAAGTTGGGCAGCAACACCGTTGAGATCAAGAACAACACCGACCAAACGATGGTGGCCAACCTCTTCACCAAGACCTCGGTGGCCGAGTACGACATGAACGAAAGCGGCAACCTGATCAAGATGACGGTGGGTTATACCGACAAGAACGGCAATCCTGTCAATCTGAGCAACCTGGCTGCTGGCACCGACATCAAGGTGCAAATGACGGTAACCAACCCGAGCGAGTATCAAGTCACAGAGTTGGCGCTGTCATACTACCTGCCTTCGGGCTGGGAGTTGGTCAACGACCGTCTGAGTGGCGACATGACCGGCAACGAAGGTGCCAAGCACATCGACATGCGTGACGACCGTGCCTATTTCTACTTCGACCTGATGCCAGGTGCGAAGAAGACCTTCACCTTGAAGGCCAACGCCACCTACGAGGGCAACTACATGATTCCCGCCGTGCGCTGCGAGGACATGTACAACGCCGAGATTTATTACCAGATTCCGGCCAGAGGTTGTGTGGTGGAGTAAAGAAAAGACTTTAATCATGAAAAGACCTGCAAGAAAATGGAGAATTGTTCTGTTGACCCTTGCAGGTCTTTTCATTGCCTTTTTGTGCGTCCCCGTGCCGCGCTTCGAGAAGCCTTACTCGACGGTGCTGACGGCGAGGAACGGCGAACTGCTCGGCGCGAAGATTGCCGACGACGGACAATGGCGTTTCCCTGCCTCGGACAACTATTCCCCGAAGTACGTCGCCTGCCTCCTTGAGTACGAGGACCGCTGGTTCTTCTTCCATCCGGGCTTCAATCCCGTGTCGTTTGTCAAGGCGTTTGTCGACAACGTGAAGGCTGGGGAGGTGGTGCGCGGAGGCAGCACCCTCTCGATGCAGGTGGTGCGCATGTCGCGCGACAACCCGCCACGAACCTACGCCGAAAAGCTGTGGGAGGTGGTTTTGGCCATGCGGCTCGAACTGCGCTATTCCAAAAGGTCCATCCTCAACATGTATGCCGCCAACGCGCCTTTCGGGGGCAATGTGGTGGGCATCGACGCGGCGGCGTGGCGCTATTTCCACACCACGCCCGACAACCTCTCGTGGGGCGAGGCAGCCACCCTCGCGGTGCTGCCCAACTCACCAGCACTGATTCACCCTGGGCGCTCGCGCGACAGATTGGAACAGAAACGGAATGAACTGCTTCAGCGTCTACCCAATTCCAAAGCCTTCATTCCCAAACGCTTCAACGTACCTGAATTGCCGGAAGAAGACGCGGAATTGGCCATGATGGAGGACATCCCCAATCGGCCTTACGACATGCCTATGTTGGCCTACCATTACCTCAGCGACCAAGACAAACAGCACCACGGCCAACAAATCGCCTCCACCATCGACTACAACTTGCAAATTGCGGTGACCGACGTCATGGATCGCCAGCACGAGGTGAACGTGATGAACAACATCGACAATGCGGCCGTGTATGTGGTTGATTACCTGAATGATGAAATCGTTGCCTATGTAGGCAATAACAAAAATGCCTCCGATGCTGCCATGGTCGACATGGTGAAGGCGCAACGCTCAACGGGCAGCATACTCAAGCCTTTCCTTTTCGCTGCCATGCTCGACGAAGGTACACTTTTGCCTCAGATGGTCGTGCCCGACATCCCTATGAGCCTTTCGGGTTTCACGCCGAAGAACTACAGTGGCGAGTATTGGGGCGCAGTGCCTGCCGACAAGGCCTTGCAGAACTCGCTCAACGCGCCTTTCGTCCATCTGTTGCGCGAATACGGCCAGCAACGTTTCCACAGCCTTTTGAAACAACTGCCGCTGAAAGGCATCGTCTTCGATGCGGAGCACTACGGCTTGTCGCTCATCGTGGGTGGGGGAGAGGCGTCGCTGTTCGACATCACCAACGCCTACGCCATGATGGGACGCAAGTTGGCGGCGCACGTGAACGAAAACTATAATGAGGAGGTGGATGAGAAAGAGTCGCCCTTCTCCGCCGAGGCCATCGCCGAGACGTTCAATGTGATGAAAGGCCTTACGCGACCCACGAGCCAGATAGGATGGGGAGGCTTCTCATCGTCGGCGCAGGTGGCTTGGAAGACGGGCACCAGCTTCGGTTTCAAGGACGCTTGGGCGGTGGGCCTCACCGATCGTTATGTCGTAGGCGTATGGGTGGGCAACTCCGACGGCGAGGGCCGTCCGGGCTTGACAGGCGTTGGTGCGGCGGCGCCCATCTTGTTTGATGTGGTTGGCAAACTCAACGATAGCTACCGTTATCCAGCCAATATTTCGGAGAGCATCGAGGTTGAGGTCTGCGCCGAGTCGGGCTATCCGAAAGGCGAATATTGTCCGCAGACTAAGAAAATCCGTGTCGTCAACGTGGAGAACAAGACGGGCGTGTGTCCTTATCATAAAAAGGTGTTCTTGGATGAATCGCGGCAGTATCAGGTGCGTCCCGACTGCTATCCCGTCGACCAGAAATGCTACGAGGTGTATTATGTGTTGCCGCCCGTGATGGAGTGGTTCTACAAAAAGCACTCGCCGCTGTTTCGTCCCATGCCGGCCTTCTATCCTGGCTGTGGCACGGCCCATCCCGACGAGGTGATGGCCTTCGTCTATCCCAAAAGCGATGCCAAGGTGAGCATTCCCATCGGCATCCGTGGCGACCGCCAGCAGGTGGTCTTCGAGATTGCTCACCGCAACCCACAAAAGACGATTTATTGGACCATGGATGATGAATTTTTAGGTCAAACGCGTCTCAACCACCAAATGCCCATCGACGTGGAGAAAGGCATCTATCGCCTTCGTTGCGTGGATGAGGACGGCGTGGAGTTGAATCGAAGGATTGTTGTGCAGTGATGAGATTCCCTTCGGGTGCAAAAGTAAGAATAATTCGAATGTAGAGATTTTTAGTCTTCACCGAGACTGTTTTTGTAAGAATAAAAATCGTCCATGAAGTTCCATTTTGGGAATGCCCAGCGCCCCAAGGCGGTGTCGTAAACCAAGGCGATTAAGGAGATTTCAGCAGCCAAGATAGCGAGGAATGCTAAAACAAGAAGAACTATTCTGAGCGTTGAAGATTTTTCCTCAGAGTTCTTTTCTGGCATTATTGATGTATAGGTTATGAAATACGGTAATAGCAAAACAGCCAGGACTATCGCATAAGACAAAATAAAACGCAAAACATAGAAGATTGGAAACAGGGCGTATACACTGATGACCGTCCACAAACCTACAATTAACGATACACCACCTATTACAAAGAAAATCCACATTAAGACATTACATGCATTTGAGCGTTGGCGGAAAAAGGCAAAGACACCTCCGATAGCAGCTAATATGATGCCTTTTATTATTGACCTTAGAGCATCTGAAACGGAAATAGAATCACTGTAGTCAGCACCTCTGCCAGAAGGCTCGGCGAGAGCCATGATAGGTAGCACAAGCAGCAAAGTTATAATAATGATGATTTGACAATTATTTGATTTATTAAATGCCTTCATGTAATTGAATTGTATTTGATTTGACAAAAATACAAAAACAAATCTTATGGATCACAACTCCTTGAGAATAGATAATAATCACTATTTTTGCAGTTCAATAATATCGTATTTACAACATTAAATTTCGAAGATTATGAGTAATAACAGAGGAGGCTCAGGATGTTTACCGTCAATCATCATAGCGGCTTTAGTATTTGTTATTTGGGGCGCTTTTGAAATATATGATGAATCGCAAATAGGGTTAATAAAAAATGCAAGAGAATTTGATGAAATGCCTAATTATGAACACTATTTGAAGAAATATCCGACTGGACGTTACTCAAAAGAAGCATACGAAGCTGTAGTAAGACTTTGGGATGAGATGGATTTTGATTTTTTCAAGAAGTATGAGATGGATTATAATGTTTCCCAGGGATTTTTTGATACCCTAATTAAAACAGACGAAAGAAACTATTACAATAGTACTACCTGTAAGTTTGCGATATCTAATTATTTACGGTTAGATACAGTGTATACGGACCCAGGGTTTCTTTCGAATTTGCATGATAAAATGGAGGCAAAGTGCAGAGCACAATATGATATTGCCGTGCAGATAAATACGTTGGATGGATGGATGCACTATTTAACTATTGTTCCTAAGGACTTTTTGTTTGATGCTCAAGAAAAATACGATAACCTGCATAATGAAATATGGGGTACAGAAGAATCTGCATGGGCTTATGCGTGTGAGATGAACAAAGCAGATACGTACGAAGAGTATGAAAGTTTATATCCTGATGGAAATCATTTTTCAGAAGCAGAAAAACGAGCTGTTGATTTAAGGGTGAATAGCATTTTTGGAAGAGACCACGGCACTTTACCGGCTATGAATAAAACAGGTTACGGAGGTGGAACAACTTCGACTGTGGTAGTTGAAAATGCCACGTCTTATGTTTTGACGGTATTCTATAGCGGAAATGACGGAAAGAGGTTGGTAATTCAACCAAATGGGCGACAATCTGTTGTTTTGACCAATGGCAATTATAAAATTGCAGCATCTGTCAATAGTAGTAGTGTTAGGTCGTATGCAGGAACAGAGGATCTTACAGGTGGTGAATACAACGTTAAGTATTATATTCAGACAACGAGGTATTGATGATTATTGGGTGGTAAATCAATAGAGAATTGGCAGGTTATACACTGCGTCTAGCTTTTGAAAAACCACTTTTTGCGGCGAATAAATGATGCCCAAGCCACCGTTCTTCCGAATTTGCAATTCGGAAGGTGTAAATATAGGCATTTGCAATGCCGAAAATCACCAGGCGTAAGCCTCCGCCGTCATCCATTTGCCCTGTACTTTGAGTACGCGCTCGATGACATCGCGAACAGCGCCTTTGCCGCCAGCGCATTCGCTGACGAACTTGCTGATAACCTTCACTTCTGGAACGGCATCGGCAGGGCAGGCAGGCAAGCCCACCATTCTCATCACATTGAGGTCGGGGATGTCGTCACCCATGAAGACGATTTCCTCAGGCCTTAGGCCTTTCTCTTGCATGTATTCGTTGAGCTTCAACACTTTGTCGGGGATGCCTGTGAATACGTCGGTCACGCCAAGGCTGTTCATCCTAACGATGGTGGAGGGACAAATTGCACCTGAAATGACGGCCACGTTGTAGCCCAATTTCGAGGCCAGTTGAATTGCGTAGCCGTCTTTCACGTTGGTGGCGCGCAGGGGATGGCCTTCAAAGTCGCAGAAGACCGTTCCATCGGTCATCACGCCGTCGAAATCGAAGATAAAGGTCGTGATTGGTGAGAACATTTTGTCGGTTTCGCTCATAATAAGGTCGCTTTTCAAGCCCCAAAAGTACGGTTTTTTTGCCAAATGCCGCTTGATAACACAAAAATGCTTAAATTTGCACCCTATTTTTATGCAAACTATGAGAGTAAGACATCAGAACGATAACGTTGAAGAGATTGTGGCCGCCACCATCGAGGCCATGGAAGCCGTGAAAGGCAAAGACATCGTTACCCTCGACCTGAGGGAAATCACCACCGCTGTGACGGACTATTTCGTCATCTGTCATGCACCGTCAAAGACACAGGTTGATGCCATTGCCGACAAGGTGGAGGAGATGGTCTTCGAAAAGACACATGCCAAGCCTTACCACGTGGAAGGCCGCGACAATACGGAATGGATTTTGATAGACTTCGTGGACGTTGTTGTCCACGTGTTCCTTGAATCGGCTCGAGGATACTACAAATTGGAGGAACTTTGGGCTGATGCCGAAAGAATCGTAAAGTCGACAGAGGAATAATCAAATCAAAATCAATAATTTACAAATGGAAGAAAAACAGACTAATGGGAAGGGTAACATCCCGAACCAGCCTGGCCAACCCAATCAGCCACAGCCTAATCCGAATGGCAAAAAGAGGTTCAACTTCATGTGGATTTATGCCATTTTGTTTGCTGCGTTGATAGGCTTGCAGTTTATTGGAGGAAAAGATAGCGCAGAGAAGGAAGAAATTGATCAGGGGAAGTTGAAGGAACTACTTCAAAACCAGGAGATTTCGAAAATCGACTTGGTCAACAAGGAAGATGCGGAGATTTACCTCAACGGCAAAGGTATGGCCAAACATTTTCCCGAGGCGCAGGCGGTGGGAAACTCTTCGTTGCGTCCCAACTATGTCTATAAAATTGGCTCGCTTGATCGGTTTGAGGAGATGGTGGAGTCGGCTCAAGAGGGCATTGACAAACCTGTGTATATCAACAATGTAAGGCGCAATAACTGGATGTCCGACATTTTGGCATGGGTGGTGCCTTTTGGCCTGCTCATCGTGTTCTATATCATCCTGATGAGGAACATGGGACGCAATATGGGCGGAGGCGGCTCGATTTTCAATATCGGCAAGTCGCGGGCCCAGTTGTATGACAAAAACAGCAGTTCTGTCAATGTGACATTCAAGGATGTGGCAGGCCTCGAAGAAGCCAAAGTGGAGATTATGGAAGTCGTCGACTTCCTCAAGAATCCAGAGAAATATACGAAGTTGGGCGGCAAGATTCCGAAAGGTGTGCTGCTCGTTGGCCCTCCTGGAACAGGTAAGACCCTGCTGGCTAAGTCGGTGGCAGGTGAGGCTAACGTACCATTCTTCAGCCTGTCGGGCTCCGACTTTGTGGAGATGTTTGTCGGTGTGGGTGCATCGCGCGTTCGCGACTTGTTCAATAATGCCAAGTCGAAGGCCCCTTGCATCATCTTTATCGACGAAATCGATGCCATTGGCCGTGCGCGTGGCAAGAGTGCCATTACGGGTGGCAACGACGAGCGTGAAAGCACGCTGAACCAGTTGCTTACCGAGATGGACGGCTTTGGCACCAACTCGGGTGTCATCGTGTTGGCTGCCACCAACCGTGCCGACATTTTGGACAAGGCCTTGCTCCGAGCTGGTCGTTTCGACCGCCAGATTTACGTCGAGTTGCCCGACATTGTGGGCCGCAAGGAAATCTTCGAGGTCCATATGCGTGGCCTGAAGCTCGGCAAGGATGTCGACAAGGACTTCCTCGCCAAGCAGACGCCTGGTTTTTCCGGAGCCGACATAGCCAATGTATGCAACGAGGCCGCCCTGATGGCCGCACGCAAGGGCAAGGAGGAAATCGACAAACAGGACTTCCTCGATGCTGTCGACCGCATTATCGGTGGTCTCGAAAAAAAGAACAAGATCATCACTTCGGAGGAGAAAAAAGTCATCGCCTTCCACGAAGCCGGCCATGCCACGACGAGTTGGCTGCTGCAATATGCGCATCCTTTGGTTAAGGTGACTATCGTGCCGCGTGGCAACTCGCTCGGAGCGGCTTGGTATCTCCCCGAGGAACGCCAAATCACTACCAAGGAGCAGATGTACCATGAGATGATCGCTACCTTGGGTGGCCGTGCCGCCGAACAGGTAGTCTTTGGCCAAATCTCGACAGGAGCCCTTTCCGACCTTGAAAAAGTGACCAAACAGGCCTTTGCCATGGTGACCTACTACGGCTTGGACGATGAAATCGGCAATATCAGCTATTATGATTCCACAGGTCAGCAAGACTATAGTTTCACCAAACCATATAGCGAAAAGACCGCCGAAACCATTGATAAGGAGGTGAGCAAGCTCATCGAAAAGGCATACCAAGAAGCCATTGCGATACTTACCGACCATCGTGACGGCTTATCGCAGTTGGCCAACAAACTCATCGAAGAAGAAGTAATCTTTGGTGAAGACTTGGAGCGCATCTTTGGCAAACGTCCATGGAATAACTCGGAAGACGAGAAACTGAAAGACGCCGCCTTAAAAGCTGCCGACCACAAAGATGAAAACCAACCTGAAAATGCATAATCATCATGGCTTGGGATAACAAAGGAGAAAACAAAGATGCTACCTTCAAGGAGCAGATGCTCGCCAAGGTGCGCAATGCCCTCATTGAGCGGCAGGAGGCTCTGTTTAAGGACATCGACCAGCGCACCGAGACATGGGTGCCTATCAAGGAGGAGGATGGCACTGCTATCACTTTTGTGCAGAACTTCAAGGAACACGGTGGCATCTTCATCTATTTGGAAAGCGAGGCCGAATTTGCAGAGTGTCTCAAACAATTGGCACCCGAAAACGGATGGGAGCCGTTGTGGTGCACAAGCCCTGACGTGCAGCAACTCCTGAGAAAACATGGCGTTCCTTTTACAGAAAGCAAAGAACGCGAGCCCAAGCAAAAGCTGGTCAGCCTGACGGGTTGCGAATGTCTTGTTGCCCAAACAGGCAGCATCGTCCTCAGCGATGCCATGACTCAAACCCGCGAGGCCTATGCCATTCCTGACATCCTATTGGTGTATGCTACCACTGAGCAAATCGTCCCCGGAATGCGCACCGCGTTCCAGACCGTAAAGAAAAAATATGCTAAGGATAGGCCTTCGCAGTTGACCATCATAACGGGACCGAGCCGTAGTACCGACATCGAGCAGTCCTTGGTCATTGGCGCCAGTGGTGTCCGTCAGGTGGCGGTGTTTCTCGTAGATGAGGAATAATTATGTTTGTAGGGCTGTCACATTGTGGCAGCCGCTGTTATATGAAATCAGCGGCTGCCGTAATACGACAGCCCTACAAGTTTATTTCAACGTATCAATGATGTTTTCGATGCTGATGCCTTCAGCCTCAGCCGTATAATTGCGAATGATGCGGTGGCGCAAGATTGGGATGGCAACGCGTTGCACGTCCTCGATGTCGGGCGAGTATTTACCTGTCAATAAGGCATTGGCCTTGGCTCCGATGATGAGGTATTGTGAGGCACGCGGACCAGCCCCCCAGCTCAGGTAACGGTTGGCCCAATCGTGGGCTTTCTCAGTGTGTGGACGTGTTTTCGCGACCAGGTTCACTGCATATTCGTACACATTGTCAGGCACGGGCACACGACGCACCAACTGCTGGAAATAAAGGATTTCCTCTGGTGAAAGCACGGCATTCACCTCGGTTGCGCTGCCCACGGTAGTATTCTTCACGATGTCGATTTCCTCTTCATAAGATGGATAGTCGAGCATGAGGTTGAACATGAAACGGTCTAATTGGGCTTCGGGCAGGGGATAGGTGCCTTCCTGCTCGATGGGGTTTTGGGTGGCCAACACAAAGAAAGGCTCCTGGAGCTTGTAGGTCTTGCCCGACACGGTGATGCACTTTTCCTGCATGGCTTCGAGCAGGGCGGCTTGCGTCTTGGGCGGCGTGCGGTTGATCTCGTCAGCCAGAACGATGTTGGCGAAGACGGGGCCTTTGATGAACTTAAACTGTCGCGACTCGTCCAAGATCTCGGTGCCTACAATGTCGGAAGGCATCAGGTCGGGGGTGAACTGGATACGGCTGAAACTCAAGCCCAAAGCTTTTCCAATCGTATTGACTAACAAGGTTTTTGCCAATCCAGGCACACCAACGAGCAGCACATGACCTTGGCAGAAGATGGACAGGATGGTGTTGTGGATGATGTCGTGTTGTCCGACAATCACTTTTCCGATTTCCTTGCGTAGGGTTTCATATTTCTCGACCAATGCCTTGGCACCGTCGACGTCATTTGCGTAGTTTGTCATTGAAAATTCCAATCGTAATAAAAATCATTGTTTTTATAGCGCTCATCAAGGTGGATATAGGCCTTGGCAGCTTTGTCTTTCACCCATTTTCCGATAGTTGCTTGGCGTTTCTGACCCAAGGCCCAGCTTTGGATGAGGTTGTAGTCGTCCTTGAGATTGGCTTGATGGGCTTCGGTCTTTCGTTTCACCATGACGAGGCGGAAGGCATCGTTGTTTTCACTGGTGGTCATTGGCACAGGGTCGCTAAGTTCGCCAACACCCAGGCGGCTGATGACGAAGGCGAGGTTCTTGTATTCCGGATATTCTTGCTCTAATTGTTGCATGTCCGCGATGCTCAGCCAGTTGCTTCCAGTCATGGCATTGCTGAGAAAACCGCCGTTGTTCTTCGAGTCGTCGTCGCTGTATTTCTTGCAGGCTTCCTCGAAGGTCATATCACCATTGCGGATAAGTTGGGCCACCGAGTCGAGTTGGTTTTGTGCGCGTTCAAGGGCTTCAATAGGAACCTTGGCAGTGAGCAGGATGTGGCGGCAGTTGATGGTCTCGCCTCTTCGCTCGATGAGCTGGATGATATGGAAACCAAATTGGGTCTCCACCACGTCGGAGATTTCGCCGTCGCGGAGGTTGAAGGCTACGTTTTCGAATTCTGTGGCATACACGCCTTTGCCGGCAAAACCGAGTTCGCCACCCTGACGGGCAGAGCCTGGGTCTTCAGAGTAGAGTACTGCCATAGTGGCGAAGCTGCTCTCGCCGTCAAGGATGCGTTTACGAATCTGGTAGAGTCGGTCTTTCACCTGCAACTTCTCGTCGATGCTGACGGGCGGACGTTTCACGATTTGAACGATTTCAAAAGTGGGATCGATGGTCGGAAGGCTGTCTTTGGGGATTTCGTTGTAGAAGTTTCTCACTTCCTTGGGCGTGACCACCACGTTCTCCATGATTTTCATCTGCACCTGTTCTTGCAGCATGTTGTCTTTCGATGCTTTACGCACCTCCTCTTTGATCTCGGCCATGGTCTTGCCGAACATAGCCTCCAATTTGTCCTGCGAGCCTACACGACTCACAAAACGTTGGATTCTTCGGTTCAGTTCGGCATCCACCTGCTCGTCGGTGACGGTGATGCTGTCCATTTCGGCCTGGTTGAGCATGAGTTTCTGAAGCAAAAGGTCCTCTAGGATTCGGGCTCTCACTTCTTGTCCCGTGCCTTCGGTCATCCCTTGCATTCTATATTGCACGTATTGGTTCTCGATGTCCGATTGCAGGATGATGTTCTTTCCGACCACGGCCACCACCTTGTCAACCACTTGCGGCTGACGGTTTTGCGACATCATAGGCATGGTCAAAAGCATCAATGATATAATAATCCAGTTTCTTTTCATATTGCAATGTATTAATTATCAGCGTTGTATAATGTCGGCGAGCCTACGTAAACCTCGAAGGCGTGCTCTTTTTTGGCTTTCTCGTAGACGGCTTCCTGCATCTTGTTGATCATGGCTTGCTTGCGATGGGCGAGGATGACGCTTCTGATGTTGTTGCGCACCATTTCCAAAGGCGAAGTGCTTTCTTCCAGCAGATACTCGACAAAGCGCACCATATAGGTGTAGTCGTTCATGTCGAAACAGACGAACTTGTTCTTTTTCAGGAAGCTTTCGGCGTTGAAGATCTCGATGGGAATAATGTTTGTCAGCTCATCCAAGCGCATCCAATTGTCGATGTCGAGATGGCTCTTTACGGCGTAATAGTTCGCTTGAATGTCGATGTTTTGTAGTAATAGCGTGTCGCGATCGCTGAGCAGTTTCTTGAACAAGTCTTTTTGCTTGTTGTCCAAGTTCTCGTTGACGACGACATAGGCTACGCGCACCATCGTGTTGCGCAATTGAAACTCTTCCTTGTTTTGCTCGTAGTAAGCAGTGATTTCGTCTTCACTAACGACAGTGTCGAGCTTCTGGTTGATAAGTTGGCTTTCGTATGCGTAAATGACGAGCGAATTGCGGTATTCTTCCATTTGTTTCTTGAGGTCGAGTTCCTCCTTGTCGAGGTTTTTCTCGGCTTGGTGGATGAGCACTTGCCTCTTGACCCACGAGTCGATGAATGTGCTTACCCGTTGGATGCTGTCCATGATGGAGGCTCCCTCGGGCACGATCCCTTTCAGGTCTGACTCATAGAGGTATTTGCCATAGCACTCAGCCACGACCACTTCCTTGGAACTTTTTTGGAAGTAGTCGCAGCTGCACATCAGGCATAGGAAAGCGATACCGACAAATACGCTTATTTTATTCATTTGTAGAGCTTTCTGACTTTGTCGAGCACTTTCTCATTGATTTTCACAGGATAGCGTTCCTTAAGCGACTTGATCCATTTTTGTTCGAGCTCCACCTGATAGTCGGAGGTGACAAGGCCACGGGCCTCTTTGAGCGTCTTGGGCTCGGGATTGCGCAGTTCGCGGATGCATACGATGGTGGTCGACTGGTCGACGGTGGAAGGGATTTCGTTCCTTACGCCAACTTTCCACTCGGTTTGGTCGACGTATTGGTTGTCGCCTTTTTGGTAATAACCTTTACGCACAAACACGTAGTTGATGGAGTCGCGCTGGATGGTGCTTCTCAGGCTGTCGAGTTCGATACCGCTATCGAGCAAGGCTTTCACCTTGGGCAGCGATTCGGGACGTGTCACGGTGATGATGGTGGCATAGGCGCGTTTGTCCCACATGTATTTGGAAGCGTTTCGCTCATGGAATTCCTTCAAACCAGTGGTGTCTTTCACTGCCTTGTCCCAAACCTCACGGTCCATGAGGTCGAAGAGCAAGATACCGTCCTTGTATTCTTGAACCAGTTCCTTAAACTCGGGGTATTTCATCTCCAAATGGGCATCGGCATAGTCCATGGCCGTCTCGTTGGAGAAATTCTCATAAAGCTGGTAAGCGTAGGTCGCAGGAGTCACATATTTCTGAGGCGTCATGTTTTTCTTAATGTAGCCAACGAAGTCGCTCACCTTTGTCGGGTTGCCTTCCATGGTAAACAGGGTGGCGTTCATGTCGACATTGGCAGCAGGCTCATACGCTTTGCGCAAAATGCTGCTGTCGATGGTGGCCATGAAGGTTTCGAGGTTTTTGTCGTTCTGTTTGAACTTGTACTCATTCCTCACTTGTTTGAGCACGACTTCTTCCGACTTCTTCGAGCGCATGTCCTTCTCGATGCGCTCGGCGAGACCCTTCGATTCCTTCTCAAAGGTTCCAACGCCGCTCTTGCCCAAAAGTTTGATGATATGGAAACCGTAATTGGTGCGTACAGGTTTGCCTATCTCGTTGATGTCTAATGATTTGCAAACTTCAATAAACTCTGGTACTATACGGCTCACAGTGAAGTTGCTCAGGGCACCGTTGCGCGAAATGGTGCCTTTGTCATCGCTGTATTGTTTCACCATCTCGTTCCAGTTTTTGCCGTCTTGGTCTATCAGTTGCTTGTAGATGTTGTTGGCTTTTTGCTGCATGGCATCGACGTCGTCTTTCGGTGCGTCGAAGGGCAGCTGGAGAAAGATGTGGGCGGCTTGCACCGTGCCCATGGCTTCAGTTACGCTTTGCACCTTAATAATATGGTAGCCAAAGTCGCTGCGCACGGGCATGGAGATTTCGCCTTCCTTGGTGTTGTAGGCACCGGTCTCGAAAGGATACACCATGTTGAAAACGGTGAAATAGCCGAGGTCGCCGTGGTTGCCAGGACTGGCAGGACGTTGGTCGCTGGCTGCCCAACCTTTGGCCGACGGGTCGTCGGAATACTGGTCGGCCAATTTGCCGAAGTCTTCACCTTTGAGGGCTTTCTTGCGGATGTCCATGGCCTTGTTGTAAGCTTTCAAAGTATCGGAGGGCAAGGCATTCTTGTCGCAGCGGATGAGGATGTGTGACGCCCTGATGTCTTTTTGTTCACGTTCGTAGGCTTCTTGCAAGAGCTCATCGGTGATGTCGTCGCTGCTCATAAAAGGCTTGGCCAACTGCTTGCGGTAGCCGGCCAGCTCTTTTTGGAACTTGGCGCTGGTGTCGAGTTTCATACGCTCGGCTTCCATCACTTTCATGCGGAAGGTGGTAAACAGGTCGAGATAGTCGTCAACAGATTTTTTTTCAATGACATCGTTCTTGAGGTTGTTTTTGTAATACACATCGCAAAACTCTTTCACGGTGACGTCTTGGTCGCCAATGGTCATCAATACTTGTTTGTCGAGTTTAGACTGTGCTTGAGCGAAAATAGTAGGCATGGCTAACGATGCCAATAAAAACGTTTTCAAAAAGTTACACTTCTTCATTTCTGATATTTGTTTTTGCTTTTTATTCTATAACGCAGAATGCCGTAAATTATTTCATGGCGCCTTCCACTTCGAGGCCGTCGTTGAGCACGTGCAGGTCGGTGACATTGATGGCATCGAATACGGTCTTCACCTGCTCGATTTGGTCGAGGTGAAGTAGCAGGCGGCTGTCAGGTCGTTTTTCAACGAGGCCTTCTGGAATCTTTCCCTTCAGCAGACCGAGAATGGTGGTGAGCATCGTGTCGGTGCCAAAGCCTGCATCAACGCTGACAAGCAAGTCGCTGCCTACCAACTCTATAAAAGTTAGGTTGGCAGAGATGTCTTTCTTGATGAAGCCGAGGTTGAGCGGATAGGTCACGCGCACGGTCTTCGAGTCGAGGAACGAAAAGCCAATGTTTTGATTGGCTTTTTCGGCGATGAGGCTTTGCAGCTCTGGAAACGAGATGGACGCTTTCATCAGCTTCTCTTGCTATAGTTGGGGGCTTCCTGGGTGATGGTCACGTCGTGTGGGTGGCTTTCAAGGATGCCCGAGTTGGTGATGCGGATGAACTTGGCCTTCTTCAGTTCTTCGATGGTGTGCGAGCCCGTGTAACCCATGCCCGAGCGCAGACCGCCTACCATCTGGTAGACCACTTCGGAGAGCGTGCCTTTGTAGGGAACGCGACCGGCGATGCCTTCGGGGACGAGTTTCTTCACGTCTTCCACATTGTCCTGGAAGTAACGGTCTTTCGAGCCTTGTTGCATGGCCTCCAATGAGCCCATGCCACGGTAGGTCTTGAACTTACGGCCTTCGTAGATAATGGTGTCGCCTGGCGACTCGTCCACGCCAGCGAAGAGCGATCCTGCCATGATGGAGGAGGCGCCTGCGGCCAAAGCTTTCACGATGTCGCCCGTGTAGCGGATGCCACCGTCGGCGATGACGGGGATGCCTGTGCCTTCCAATGCCTTGCATACCTCCATGACGGCGGTGAGCTGCGGCACGCCGATGCCTGCCACTACACGTGTGGTGCAGATGGAACCGGGTCCGATGCCCACCTTGATGGCGTCGGCGCCTGCCCCGGCCAAGGCCTTGGCGGCTTCGGCAGTGGCGATGTTGCCCGCCACAATGTCGATGTCAGGGTAGTTGTTTTTCAGGTTGCGCACCATGTCGATGACGCCTTGCGAATGGCCATGTGCGGTGTCGACGACGAGGGCGTCAACGCCGGCGTCGACCAAGGCGGCGGCGCGTTCAAGGGTGTTGGCGGCAATGCCCACGGCAGCGGCTACGCGCAGGCGACCGCGCGAGTCCTTGCAGGCGTTGGGACGTGCCTTCACCTTAATTATATCTTTATAAGTGATGAGACCGACCAAATGGTTGTCTTTGTCGACCACGGGCAGCTTCTCAATCTTGTGCTCTTGCAGGATATCGGCAGCTTTTTCGAAGGAGACCTCTGTGGTGGTGATGAGGTTTTCCTTGGTCATCACCTCGGCAATGGGACGGTCGAGGCCGCGCTCAAAGCGCAAGTCACGGTTGGTGACGATGCCGACGAGCACGTTTTGGCTGTCCACTACAGGGATGCCGCCGATGTGGTATTCGCTCATCAAGTTGAGGGCATCGTGCACCGTGGCGTCCACGTGGATGGTCACCGGGTCGCTGATCATGCCATTCTCGGCGCGTTTCACCTTGCGCACCTCAGCGGCTTGCTTGCCGATGGTCATGTTCTTGTGCAACACGCCGATGCCGCCTTCCTGTGCAATGGCAATGGCCATGCGACTCTCCGTCACGGTGTCCATACCGGCAGAGACCACGGGAATGTTGAGGTCGATGTGGCGTGAGAACTTGGTTTTCAAGCTGGTTTCACGGGGAAGAACATTACTATAGGAAGGGACCAAGAGGACGTCGTCGTAGGTCAGGCCTTCGCCAACAAATTTTTCAGGATCAAGTGTCATGGCGATTAGATTTTATTAATCTGCAAAGGTACGGAAAAATTTGATTCGAACGGCTTGATTGGACAAAAAAATAGAAAACTGAGGTTGAAGAGGGGGCGTCCCATGTCGTTTTTTAGTAATTTTGCAACCCTTATCTATGACGAAACAACGCATCTATATCGCCATCGACCTCAAGTCGTTTTACGCTTCGGTGGAGTGCGTCGAGCGTGGCCTCGACCCACTGACCACCCATCTGGTCGTGGCCGACAAGAGCCGCACCGACAAGACCATCTGCCTCGCCGTGTCGCCATCGCTCAAATCGTATGGCGTTGGCGGTCGCCCCAGATTGTTTGAGGTCGTCCAAAAAGTGGGCGAAATCAATCGTGAAAGAAGGAAAAACATCGGGTATTACGCGTTTTCTGGCAAGTCGTGTTTCGATCCAGAGATTAAAGCCAACCCAACGCTCGAATTGGACTATATCGTAGCCCCGCCACGCATGGCCTACTATATCGAATACAGCACCAAAGTCTACCAGGTCTATCTGAAATATATCGCGCCGGAAGACATCTATCCTTATTCCATCGACGAGGTTTTCATTGACGCCACCGAATACTTGGAGAACTACAAGATGACCGCCCACGAGCTGGCCTTGAAGATGGTGCGTGAAGTGCTGAAGGAAACCGGTATCACTGCCACGGCGGGCATCGGCACGAATATGTATCTTTGCAAGGTCGCCATGGACATTGTGGCCAAGCACATCCCTGCCGACAAAGATGGGGTGAGAATCGCCGAACTGGATGAGATGAGCTACCGGCAAAAACTGTGGAGCCACAAGCCACTGACGAGTTTTTGGCGCGTGGGCAAGGGCATCGCACAAAAACTGGAGCAAAACGGAATGGACACGATGGGTAAGGTGGCACGGTGTAGCATTGAGAACGAGGACTTGCTCTACAACCTTTTTGGTGTGAATGCAGAACTCCTCATCGACCACGCGTGGGGGTGGGAACCCGTCGGGATGAAGGAGGTGAAAGCCTACAAACCGGAGACCAACTCCATCAGCAACGGGCAAGTGCTTTCGGAGGGCTACGACTACAAGAAGGCAAGGGTGGTGGTGATGGAAATGGCCGACGAGATATCGCTCAATCTGGTGAAACACCATTTCGTGACCGACCAAATCGTGCTGACCATCAACTATGACGCCGAGAACCTGACCAACCCCGACTTGAAAGCGAAATACTTCGGCCCGGTCACGACGGATTATTATGGCCGTCAGGTGCCGAAACATGCCCATGGCACGGCCAACTTCGACGTTCCAACCTCATCTGGAAGGCTTATCATGCAGGCAGTGAGGGATTTGTATGCCAAAATTGTCAATCCCAACTTGTTGGTACGAAGGATTAACCTGACCGTGAACCATGTCATCAGCGAGGAAGTGGCGGCGACGTTGCCAAAGCCAGCAGAGCAACTGGATCTCTTCGCGGATTACGATGACCAGGCACGTAGGGTAGAGGAGAAGGCCGGCGACTTGGCCAAGGAACGGAAGGTGCAAGAGGCTTTGCTCGATATCAAGGCGAAATTCGGGAAGAACGCCATCTTGAAAGGCTTGAACTTCGAGGAGGGAGCGACGGCCAAGGAACGCAACCAACAGATTGGAGGACATAAAGCATAGTTGAGCTAGGAGTTTGAAGTTTTTAGTTATAGGGTTGCAACGCTTGCGTATGCAAATATGAAATTCAGGGAATTAAGAGTTATGGACAATTACGAAGATATCATCAATTTGCCGCATCATGTGTCGAAGACGCATCCGCAGATGAGCATGGCGAACCGTGCGGCACAGTTTGCGCCCTTTGCCGCTTTGACGGGCCATGCCGCGGCCATCGAGGAAACGGCTCGCTTGACCGAATCGCGACACGAACTCGCCGAGGAAGACAACGAAGCCTTGAACCAAAAGATGGCCTTCCTGCGTGAAAACATCAACGCGCATCCCACCCTTGCTGTCACCTATTTCGAGCCCGACAAGAAGAAGGATGGAGGCGAGTACAAGACCATCGAAGGACAGCTCCAGAATATCGACGACTATAGCCAATCCCTCGTCCTGAGAGGAGGAGAGACCGTCGCTTTGGAGTCGGTTTTGGATATTCGGATTTTTGCTATATGAATAAATCCTGCTGATTTTCAGCAGGATTCATTCATCAAATCAGTGGAGATGGAGGGAGTCGAACCCTCGTCCAAACAAGGAACCCCCAGGCTTTCTACATGCTTATTCCGCTGTTGGTTTTCGTGCCGCGCAAGGGAGCGAACGCCCTAAACGCGACCTTATCTCCTAAGGCTTCGCCTTGCTGTCGGAGCGCCGACAAGGCTATCCCGAAATTGCTTAGCACCCCGGGCTCAGGCCGGAATCAGGAATCTCCACCTGCGGGATGTCTCGTCCCCTCACCTTGTGAAAGGATTAAGCCAGTGATCTACTGTACTTCAATCAGGCAGCGAGAGCGTAGTTGTTTTCGCCAATTACTTTTTTGCAGTCAAGATTTACGAGCGTCACTGCGAGGCTCGGCATGCTTACATGACAATTCGTCTTGCTGTCAAAACCATACTTCCCCTTTCTTTCAGCGGTCAGTTGACACCTGTAGGGCTGTCACATTGTGGCAGCCGTACAACATTGTGGCAGCCGTACACGTTGTCCAGTTGACTGGTTGCCGTGCTTTCAAACGGGCTGCAAAATTACACCTATTTTCAATGCACCGCAAGGGCTTTCGAAAAAAATGTCTGGCGTTTTGGCGAAATTCATATTTTTGCATCCTCAAACACTAATTATGACAAACATGAAAAAGCTATTTCTCATTACCGTGCTGTTGCTGGCGAGCCGACTCGCAATGGCCCAAGTTCCTTATGTCAGGGTGGAAGAACATCAGACCAGATATGAGCAACTGACCCGACAATTGGGCATTCAATGCAAGATTTGCGACTATGCCATTTCGACACTTTACGCACAACTGTTCCACGACCTGGAGACGTCGGTGCGGGTCGTCGACATTGATGGCGAGCCGCTCTATTTCTATCACATTTATAGGAAAGAAACGAAAGAACAACCTGCCATAGAGGCGTTTGTGGCCTACGATGACTTGGTGGAGGTCGAGAGGAAATTGGAATCCATGATCGAAGAGGAGCGCAAGGATAGGGGAGTCCGCAAGGATTATTGCGAGAATTTCTATCGTACGGATGATGGCTTCCAACTGGGCTACTATATCAAGAACCGGCAGACGAATTGGTATATGGTCATGGACCGCTATAGTGATACCAAGGTCATTTTTGACAATGTCACCAAACTCAAGGATCACTTCAAGAAGGCTTTGGCCAAGTTTGATGAAGTGAAAAAGAAGAACGGTAATTAAAAGCCTTTAGTTCAAGGGATTGCCAAAGCGTACTACGTCGTCTTTCGTGATGATGTCGCCGCAGAGGATGACCAAACGCTCCACGATGTTGTGCAATTCGCGGATGTTGCCCGTCCATTGGTAGTGCTGCAACGCCTCGATGGCCTCGGGCTCAAACTGTGGCGCGGCTTTGCCCATGTCCTGGGCTATCAGGGTGACGAAGTTCTCCACGAGCAGCGGGATGTCGTCTTTGCGCTCGCGCAAGGGTGGCACTTGGATGACGATGACGCTCAGGCGGTGGTAGAGGTCCTCGCGGAAGTTGCC
>CAMUYT010000015.1 GCA_947164955.1 uncultured Bacteroidales bacterium
TACGGGTAAGATGCTGGCTTGCGACCACGAAGGCGTGCGCCCCGACATCCTCATCTTGGGCAAGGCCCTCGGTGGCGGTGTGGTGCCTGTTTCGTGCGTGTTGGCCGACGACGACATCATGCTGAACATCAAACCCGGTGAACACGGCTCCACCTTCGGTGGTAACCCGATTGCCGCTCGCGTGAGCATTGCTGCCCTTGAGGTCATCAAGGAAGAGCACCTGATGGAGAACGCCGAACGTCTGGGTAAGATTTTCCGCGAGGAAATCGGTAAGATCAAGAGCCCGATGATCGAAAAGGTGCGTGGTAAGGGTTTGTTGAACGCCGTGATCATTAAGCCCAAAGACGGTAAAGAGGCTTGGGATGTGTGCTTGAAGATGCGTGACCTCGGCCTGCTGGCCAAGCCCACCCACCAGCACATCATCCGTTTCGCCCCGCCTTTGGTCATCACCGAGGCCGAACTCCGCGAAGCCATCGAAATCATCAAGAAGGCTATCGCTTCGTTCGAATAATGGTCAGTAAGCGGTTCGCTTGCATAGAACAAAAAAGCCTCTCGCAAGAGAGGCTTTTTTTGTGGGAAAAACATGTGCCTGCGTCAATGTCGGGTAGTGATGGGTGAATCGTAATCGTGCCTTCGTGATCTATATAGGCGTAACAATGCATGAAGGTGCCTGCCTCGGCACATACCAAGTTTGTGGACTTACACCTCAGCCACAGAGCTGAACATTCGCCCGCAGGACAACATGTTTTATAGGTTTAGAGCGTTGTCAACCAATTGGTTTCTTGGATGGTGTTGTCCACTTTTCTCAGCTCTTTGCTGAGACGGTCGGCTTCTTTTTGCAAGGTGGGCACATCGACGGCACTCAAGATCTTGATTTCGGTGCGGACCGCACGCTGTGCCAACCTGCTGGCATCGCTGATGAGTCCATGGTAGGCTTCGATTCGCAGGTTGAGACTGTCGCGCTTAGCGAGTAACTCGGTCAAGGTAAGGCCATCAACCATGGTGCGGCTGTTGGTGAGGTTGATTCGTGCAATCAGTTTCTCCTGCTGGTCGATGCATTGGTTGAGTTCCTTAAGCAAGTCGGATGGGGCTTCGGCCGTTTTCTCGCCTTCTTGAACAGTGGCGTTGGTGGATAGTCGCGAGCGAAGTTGTGCGATTCGCTGACTTAAATCGGAACGTTCTTGTAATGCTTCTGCTAATTTCATGATTTATAGTGTTAGATTGTTGTACTTGAATATTTCTTCCACCGCCTCCTCATATTCCTTCAGTGCGTTGATTTTCTTGATTTTGCGCCATGCGTCTTGTGAACTCTCAAAGGAATTCATCAGGTAGGACCACAATTCTTTCATGCGTCCTAAAACCTTTGGGCTGCCACCGGCATGTCGCAATCGGTCTTCGTATAGGTCGATGACGTAATGATGTAATCTGTTTGTTTTGTTGATGGTTACGTCATCGCGAGTCACGAAGCAATCGCTTCCCTTTATTTCTTCCGCCAAAAACGGATTGGCCAATAAGCCACGCCCCAGCATGAATTGGTCCACGGGCTGCACCGCTTCGCGGATACGCCCGAAGCTTTCCACCGAAACAATGTCCCCATTATAAACCAGCGGTGCATTAATATAAGGTATCAGTGCCTTGAACCGTTCCACATCGGCCTCGCCTTTGTAGAGTTGCTTGCCGATGCGCGGGTGGATAATCAATTCGCTCAGTGGGAAACGGTTGAATATTGGGATGATAGCCTCAATCTCGTGGGGGCTATAATAGCCCAAACGGCATTTCACACTGAATTTCATGTCGTCGATGCGCTCGAAAACTCGTTCAAACATCGCACCCACCATGTCGGGGTAGGGCAGGAGGCCGCAACCACGTTTCTTGTTGGCCACGCGCGGGAACGGACAGCCCATGTTCAAATTGATTTCCTTGTAGCCCAACTCCTTGCATTGCTTGGCGAAGCGCAAAATCTCTTCTGCGTCGGTGCTGAGGATTTGTGGCGTCAAGGTCTCCACGTCGTTGCACGTCGGGTCGATTTCCTCCACTTGCAGGTTCTTTGCGTGGTCTTTTTGGATGCCCGTGAAGAAGGGGGTGTAGAACTTGTCAATCCCTCCGAAATGTTGTTTGAACACGTTGCGGAAGGGTGCATCGGTGATGCCTTGGAAGGGCCCTAACGAGAGTTTCATTTCTTCTTACGCTTGGCGGGTTTTCTGGCAGGCCTTTCTCCGGCTTTGTTCCAGCGGATGATGCTCATGGCAATCCAGCTGATGAGCAGTACGAAGGTGAGATACACCGCAATTCGGCTTAGGTAATCGCCGTGTTGGGCGTAGAAAGTCACTTTGGTGTTGGCTTTCAGTGTTTCGCGGATGGCGTCAGGCTCCCAATAATGGGTCTGCTGCAAGACGTCGCCACGCTGGTTGATGAAGCCCGAGCGACCCGTGTTGGCCGAGCGGGCGATGCAGCGGCGATTCTCGATGGCGCGCAGTTTTGAGAACTCGAAGTGTTGCCTGTAGCCGGGCGTGTCGCCCCACCAACCGTCGTTGGTGATGACAAAGAGCAGGTCGGCACCTTTTTTACAGAAAGTGCTCACGTATTCGCCGAAAGCCGATTCGTAGCAAATGGGCACACCCACTTTATGACGGCCAAAGGTCATCACCTTGGCTTCGGGGTCGCCTTTCAGGGTGCCGCGAGCAATGCCCATCGTGAGGCTGTAGTTCTTCAGGAACCCCATCCATTCAGGGATGGCTTCCACCGCGGGGGTGAGTTGCGACTTGTTGTGGAGTTGCAGGTTCATTGTGTCGATGAGCAGGGCCGAGTTGTGGCAATAGTAAAAATGCTTGCCGTCGCCTGCGTCGCGCGCCGGGAAATCGTCTTCCATGCCTTGTGGCACCCATTCGAAAGTGGTGCCTCCGATGATGAAGGCAAGTTGTGGGAAGCGTTGGACGTAGTCGCGCAAGGTGTTGAGCGCCTTGGCCTTGTCGGTCTCATGCAGCCAGATGCCTTCCTGGATGGCCGACTCGCTGCTGACAATGAATCGTGTTTTGGGCGTCACCAAAGGCAGCGACAAATTAATGTTGTTTTGGATCACTTGATCGTAGAAGTGACTGTCGAACTGCTCGTTCCATGGGTCGCAGTTCTGCTGTACGACGATGACTTCCGCGTCTTCACCTTGGTCTTCATAATGTTTATAGGTGTTGGTGCTGATGATGATGGGTAGCAGCACGACAAGCAATTCAATGCCAATATCAATCAATAAGGGTTTGGTCTCTTTTGACTTGAAGTGTTGGATAATATTGGCAACCAATATATTAACTATTAATACCCAAAGCGTTCCGCCAGCCACACCTGTATATTCGTACCACTGCACCCAACTGACCGTGCTCGAGAATACACCGCCCAAATTGAGCCACGGCCATTTGGCGGCCCAAAGGTAGGTGAGGTATTCGAAAGCCATCCAATAAGGGATGAGGATGAAATTGCCTAAAGGGTTGTTGTATACTTTCTTTTTGGTACAATGAAACAACCAAAACACGGTGGCCATGAAGAGGGCATTCAGGATCCAGGCCAGAATGGCGGCAGGGGTGGCGTTCCATACCCACCAGGTTGTCGCGGTATTCCATATCAGAAAGGCGAGGAATGCTATGGGAAACACCTTGCCACCTCCGCCTTGCGCTGAGCGGTGCTCCATGAGCAACAGTGGGACCAAACCGATAAACGCCAAGGGAGCAATACCCCAAGTCGGCCATGCCGCTGTCAATAAGCCGCCAGTCAAGACAGCTGAAAGGATATTACGACTTCTGCCGGCCTTTGAGCCTTGAGTTTGACGAAGGGTGGCAATGCCGTGCCTTACCTTTGCGCCTCCTTTTTTTGTCTTATTCATCTCAAATTTCCGAAAATTTCGGCAAAGGTACGATTTTTTGGCCTATCTTTGCACAAATTTTTATCCGATGAAGAGAGTGTATCAAGTAGCTGGCCACAAGTTCGCACTGGAAATGCCGAATGATAGTAGTCTGTGGAAAGAAATGCGGTCATACGCCCCGTTTTTCGTGGGAAATGAAGGGAATTGCCTTTTCACAGTGAGTTTGCTTCAGGATCTATTTGACATCAGTGAAAAACGTTTCGTGAGAGTTGACGAGGGTGAGTCAGATGGCTTGTATTTTGAATTGTCTGAGTTGAACGGTGAATGGCTTTTCGTCATGCTTAAACATGGCGAGGATGTGCCGTTGGTGTATCTCTTTTCCGACAAGGCATTTACGGAAGGACGGATCTACCTTAAAGACCATTCCCCCTATTTGATGCATACCATGCTGATGTTAATGTTTTCACTTGCCACGGCGGGTCGTAATACCCTGCTGATGCATGCATCCGTCATTGCGTACGAAGGAAAAGGCTATATGTTTTTGGGCCGTAGTGGTGCGGGCAAGAGTACCCATAGCCAGTTGTGGATTGACAATATCCCAGGCAGTGAATTGCTCAATGATGACAATCCGGTGGTTTTTATTGGACAAACTGGTGAAATCTGTGTTAGCGGAACGCCATGGAGCGGTAAGACACCGTGCTATCGGGACGTTATCGTCCCCATTGGCGGAATTGTAAGCATTCGTCAAGCCAAGGAAAACAAGATACAAAGGATGACTCTTCCCGAGGCTTATGCCATATTGTACGCATCCTATTCTGGTTACCATGCACTTCGTAGACTTGCCGATGGATATCATGCAACATCCGAGCGCATCGTTACTTCGGTGCCTTTCTATTTGCTCAACTGTTTGGCTGATCCAGACGCTGCAATCTTGTGCCATAACACCGTTGTTAATTGATGGAAAAATCGGATAATAATGCACGGATGGAGCAATTGCTCGCCGAAGGCAAGCAAGTGAAATTGACACCCCAAGGAGACAGTATGCTGCCTTTCATTCGTGGTGAAGTTGATAGTGTGGTGCTTCGAAAGCCTGAAAGACTTCGTGTGGGTGATATTGCTCTGGCTTCCTACCGAGGACGGTATATCCTGCATCGTATCATCCGTATCGAAGGCGACAAAATAGTGATGATGGGCGACGGTGTAGTTAAGGCAAAGGAGAAAGTCGACAGGTCGGCGATACTTGCTACGGTTACCGATATTATCACAGCCAATGGCCAGCATCATAGGCCTACTCGCGGATGTCTATGGCGACTTCTTCTACCCATGAGGTGTTACCTGCTTAAAGGTATGCGAAAATGTAATAAACTATTTGGTGTACGATAAAAATATAATCGAAATGAAAACAAAAGAAGGATACGTGTTGCGCTCTTTAGGCAAAGAGTTTGTTTTGGTGGCCGAAGGCCTTGAAGCCGTTGATGCCAACCAACTGATCTCGATGAACGAATCGGCCGCTTTTTTGTGGAAAGCAGTCCAGGATAAGGACTTCGATGCCGAGACGTTGATTGACCTCCTGATGGAGGAGTACGGCATCGAGCGCAATGTGGCGGAAGCCGATGTGGCTCCCTTGCTCCAAACATGGCAATCCGCGGGGCTTATTAATTAATAGGTGTATGAGTCATGACTGCCGTTGAGAGCCAATATTTCACCTTGTTACGCGCCGCCCTTTGGGATACTTCCGTTGACATTGAAGAGCATGTCGATTGGCAAGCGGTGCTGAAGATGGCGCGCTACCATGGCAACAATGTTCTGATTTCGGATGTGGCCACCAAAATGACAGGCGATAACCGCCCTTCAGACAAGATGCTGGCCAAGATGCAGAACGACATGCGGGGCAACTTGCTGAACCAAATGCAGTTAAAGCATCATCTGGTTACCGCTGTCAGAGCGCTTCGTGAAAACAATATCGAGCCGGTGTTGCTTAAAGGTTTTGGGTTGGCGCGTCTGTATCCCAATCCAAGCTTGCGCCAGTTTGGCGACATCGACCTGTTCGTGGGCCTCGCCGACTTCCATCAGGCGTGTGCTTTGCTGCGGTCGCTGCCTGGTGCCTATACTTGGGCGCAAGAGGTTGACGTGGGACGACACTATAATGTGGAGTTCGGTAATTATCCAATGGAAATCCATCGCGTGAGTGCCGATGTGGTCGATCCCGCTGAACACGAAGCTTACGCCGCCATCGAGGAGGATGGCTTGAGGGCGCATCCCCAACGTGTCGATTTCGATGGCTTCGAGATGCTGATACCTTCCAAGGAGTTCATGGTGTTCTTCACTTTCTTCCATCTCTGGCACCATTTCATCACATCGGGAGCGGGATTGCGCCAGCTCAGCGATGTGGCCATGACCTTGCATGCCTATCATGGACAACTCGATCTCGATAAGTTGCGGCAATGGCTCGAAGCCATGCACCTTGTGCAGCCCTGGCAGACGTTTGGCTACGTGATGGTCGATTGTCTTGGCTTGCCTGAGGCGGAGATGCCGTTCTACGATGCAGGTTGCCAACGCAGGGCGCAAATACTCTACAGTCGCATCATGGAGGAAGGCAATTTCAACCGAAAGCGGAACTTCAAGCTCAACCGCCCCAAGCAGCGTCTCTTCCAGAAGATCCATGCATTCATTTGCATTTTCATCGATTATTTCCATTTAGCCAAGGTGTTTCCCGACCAGGCCTACCGTGAAATGCACACTTCGATGAAACTGGGTTTCTCAAAGAATTTTGGAAAAAAATGACTTTTTTTCACTTTGTATGAATTAATTATGTATTTTTGCAGCGCAAATCAATGTGGAATAATACACAAGAAAATAATTAACTAACAATAAGTCAAACAATTAAAAAAGTAAAAAAATGAAAAAGATGAACAAAATGTACGAAGCCCCCAAGGCTGAAGTTATCGAAATGTTGAACAACGTGGTCGTTGTGATGTCGGGAGTGGCAGGCGAACCTGGACAAGGCGGTGACTTTGGTGACTAAAAATTCGCTCAACGGTAATTAGAGAATAAGTAAATAAGAATCAATAGTAAATAGTAAAATGAAAAAATCAAACAGAGTTATTGTCGTGATGTGCATTGGCGCATTGCTGGCTGTTGGTTCTGCATCATGCAAGAAAAACGACACTACCAAGACATCTTCTTTCACCTTTGAATTACCGGCTGTTGAAGGTTTTTCAGTTGAAGAAGGTAGAGCTTACATCGACATTGCTGCCAGTTCACAAATGAAATGGTGGGATGGCGACAAAATCAAGGTCTATAGCGTGGATGCCACGAATACGACCCCTGTCACTGCTGACTTTACCGCGGAAGCGGGTTGCAGTGGTAAGACTGTTGCTAAGTTTACGGGCGAGGACCTCACGAAAGGCAGTTATGGTTACTTCGCTTTCTATCCTTATGACAAGGCTGTCAGCGTAGCTGAGGGCAACCTTGGTACTTTCAATGTATCAGCCATGCAGACTTATAATCCTGCTCTTAATTTTGCTGGTACTTCCATGGCTGGTAGGGCTTTCATGGATCCTCAAGGTGTGGTTGGTGCCTGCCCTTGCGATGTTCTTAACGGCTCGGCCAATGGTGTCATTAAGCATATCTTTGGTTTTGCCAATGTGAAAATCAAGGATACGAGCAGCGCCACTGCCGGCAAGAAGGTCACGAGCGTCACCATCACTGATAACAACGTGCATTTGACGGGTAATATCACCGTCAATATTGCCGAGCTCACCACTGCCCGTCTTGAAGCTCTCAAAGCTTTGGGCACGAATTACTATAATGGCAATGTGGGTGCAGAAGCTTACATGGCTCAATTGAATGAAATTCTTCACGAGATCGATTATACCTCAGCTCCTGATGGTAACAGTGTTACCTTGGATTGCTCGGCTGCCGATGTTACCCTCGCAAGTGTGAATAAGTTCTTCATCATCCCGCTGAGACCGGGTGCCTTGGTGAAGGATTTCACTGTAACGGTGGAGTTTGACGACAAGACTAGTCAAGACTTCAACTTCAACGACAAGATGTACATCTGCCGTCCTGGTACGTTCAGCAACATCCAGTGCACATTCTAATCTCTTTAGAGAAAGACAAAGCAAAAAAGCACCTCCCAAGAGGTGCTTTTTTCATTTTTCCCCAATCGCCAAAAACCAAACAAAAAAGCCAGACTTAGTCTGGCTTTTTTCTGGTGGTACCGACGGGAATCGAACCAGTGACACGAGGATTTTCAGTCCTCTGCTCTACCAACTGAGCTACGGTACCTCCGTTGTTTTGCGCCTGCAAAAATACGACATTTTTCTGAACCGACAACGAAAAATCTTCAAAAAATGAGATTTTTTTATTTTTGAAATTCTTTTTTATTGATTTTCAGATATATATGTTTTTACTATTACAATTAAAGCAATAAAAACTTGCGCCTCGAGTTAAAAAATCGGATATTTGCACGCTCAATGAAGGGCTTGCCCAAGATAATTTGTTTATGAGAACACCTTTTCTGAAAAGCATAATGCTCGCCTGCCTCATGGCTTGCTTTGGCCTGCAAAGCCTCGCCCAAGCCGATGTGGATTCGCCTTATTCCATGTTTGGCATCGGCCAGGTGAGAGACAAGGCAATGAACGTAAGGCTCAAAGGTATGGGCGGCGTGGCCAACGCCTTGTATGGCGGTGGTATGATCAATGCAGCCAATCCCGCCTCGTACGCCAAAATCGACTCGCTGGCTTTCCTCTTCGACGCCGGGTTCTACTTCAAGACGTCGACTTTCAGTACGGCCAACCAGTCCGAGAAGTCAAACAATGCCTCATTCGACTATGTGGCGATGGCCTTTGGCATAACGCCTTGGTGGAAAACCTCTCTCGGCGTTCAGCCTTATAGCACTACAGGCTATACCATGTTGGTCGACAAGACATTGCCAGAGATTGGCTCCACAACGACCCGCTTCAAAGGAAAAGGCGGTCTCAACCAGGCTTGTTGGGGCAATGCCTTCAAAATCGGCAAGCATTTCGCATTGGGCGCCAACGTCTATTATGTGTTTGGCGACACGCAGACGGAGACTTCGCTCTATTTCCCTGATTCCACCTATTTCATCGGCTCTCGACGCAGCGTCGATGTTATGGTGCGTTCATTCATGTTCGATTACGGTGCACTTTTCAATACAGATTTGAGCAATGATTTGAGCTTGAGCGTCGGTCTTACCTATTCGCAAAAGGTGAAACTGAACGCCGAACAAACCTTGTTCGTGCGTTCTTTTGAAGAAGATGCCGACACCGACGTGGAATACATCATTGACACCATCACCAATATTTCTCATGATACCAAGATTACCATGCCGCAAGGATTTGGCATAGGTGTGGCCTTACAGAAAAACGACAGATGGACAATTGGGGCAGATTTCAACTGGATGCAATGGTCGCAGTTTGCTCGCGAAGGTGTCACCGATGCTTTACAAGACTCTTGGTCGGCCTCGGTCGGTGCAGAATTCACCCCCCGTCACACCTCGATTTCAGGCTATTTCTCGCGCGTCACTTACCGTTTTGGCGGATTCTACCAACAGGGTTGCCTCAGCCTCGACGGAAACGATGACCAAAGTCATAGTATTAATAAGGTGGGCATCACGGCAGGAATGTCTTTGCCATTGGCGCGAACGATGTCGAGGTTCAACTTGTCCTTCGAAGTGGGGCAGTTTGGCACCCGTGAAGGCGGCTTGATACAAGAGCGTTATGCCAAAATGAATGTGGGTATCTCTGTTTTCGAACATTGGTTCATGAAACGCAAATACAAATAATTGCCCATGGCGAGTTTTTTGGAATGATATTTGGATAAGAGACAAACAAGTTAAACAACTAAAATAAGAGAAGAGATGAAAACGAAAAGATTTTTGATGATTGCCGTCATGATTGGAATGGCAATGAGCGCAACCGCCCAAGAGGCTTCGGAGTCAAAGTATGGCAACGACAGCGTTGCTTGCGTGACCAACCTCTCTATCTACAGCGAAGCCTACAAACAGTGGGAAGCTTCCAAGTTCGCTCCTGAATCCATCAGCATGGAGATGGTCAAAGCCTGGAGAGAAGTGTTCCTCAACTGCCCTCGCTCCAGCCAGCTCATCTACACCAGAGGTGAGAAGATTATGGACTACTTCATCCGCACCAATCCTAAGGACAAGGACGCTTACATCGACACCATTTGCATGATGATGGACAACCGCGCCAAGTATTTTGGCGTCGACCCCAAGACGGGCACCTCACAAGTGGCCAACATCATGGGTCGTAAGGGTTTGCTCATCTACACCTACAACAAGAATCGTTACGAGGAGGCCTACAATGTGCTGAAAGACGCCGTCGCTCTCGACGCTTCACAGCTGCAAGGCGCCTACATCGATGCCTACTTTAAGGCTACCATCGATATGGTGAACAACGAGAAGGCCGAGAAGATGACGATCATCAATGTCTACCAAGAACTCTCTGAGGTGCTCGACAACAACATTGGCGCCTTGGCTGAGACCGTGACGCAACTTGAAGCCGCCAAAGAAGAAGCCGAAGGCGCTGGCGACGCCGATGCCGTTGCAGGCTTCGACAAACAAATCGAGAAAAACGAAAAGAACATCAACATCAACAAAGGTGTGAAGAACAACCTCGACAACTTGTTCTCGCCCTTCGCCTCCTGCGACGACCTGATCAAGGTGTTCAGCGCCAAGATGGCTGAGACGCCCGACGACGTGACGCTGCTCAAGCGCATCACCACCATCCTCGATAAGAAGGACTGCACCGACTCGAAGCTCTTCCTTGATGCCGCCATCAGACTCAACGAGCTCGAACCCAGCCCCGAGGCATCCTACAACTTGGGTATCAAATTCTTCAAGGACAAGAAGTATAGTGATGCAGCTACCTTCTTCGACCAAGCCACGAAGACTGACAACAACGACCGTAAGTATCGTGCCTACCGCAACCTCGCCATGTGCTACCAGAATATGGGTAGTTACTCACGCGCCCGCGATGTCGTTAGAAGAGCTGCTCAGGTTGACCCGACCAACGGTGAGCCTTACCTGATTATCGCCATGCTCTATGCCGAAAGCGCCAAGCAGTTCAGTGGCGAGATCGAAAGCAAGGCCGTGTTCTGGGCTGCCGTCGATAAGTGCAACAAAGCCAAGTCCATCGATCCCTCTTGCGCTGAACGCGCCAACAGCATGATCCGCTCCTACAGCGCCGCCTTCCCGTCGATGGAGACCATCTTCTTCAACGACTATAACGAAGGACAAAGCTTCAACGTGGGTGGCTGGATTGGTGAGACGACCACCATCAGAGCAAAGAAATAATTGAAAAATATCCTCAAAATAGGAGTCATACTCAACATCACAGCCTATTTGGCTGTGATGTTGTTTTCGTGTTCAAACCCCGATGCCATTGTTCAAGCTATGGGGTCGGACGACACGCTGTCGGGTATCATTGCCGATAGCGTTGTTTTCTATCGTAGCGACTCTGGCGTTGTCAACTTGGAATTGCGCACGCCACGAATGGTGCGCATGGAAACCGAAGATGATATCATGGAGTTCCCGCTAGGCTTCGATGTCTATATGTACGATAAAGGAAAGAAAACGACAGAACTTCATGCCGACTATGGGAAGAGTTATGGACGAAGTGGGCTGATTGAAGCCGAAGGTAATGTGATCGTGAAGAATTTTGGAAGCCACGAAACGATGTTCTCCGACAAGTTCTTCTGGTATCAAGAGCAGAAAATGATTTACACGAGGTCGCACGTGAGGATCGTCACGCCCGACAAACAAATTGAAGCCGACAGCCTCGTGGCGCGTGAGGATTTCTCGGAATATACCATGTATTCGGGGAGCGCGTTGCTCGATGTCGATGAGGAGGAATAAGTCATGAACAGTTGGATCATTGTCGCAATAACCTTGTTTTTCTCGGCCCTTTGCTCAGGGCTGGAAATCGCTTTCAATAGCATCAACCGGCTTCAATTGGAGGTGGAGTTGACCAAAAACACATTTTCGGCCAAGATCATAAGCCTGTTTTTCAAGAACCAGTCGCGTTTTATCACTTCTTTGCTGTTGGGCAACAACATCGCCCTCATTATCTATGGCATGAGCATGTCGCAGCTGCTCGACGCTCCCGTGGTACATTGGCTTCAGGCCATATCGCTCGACAACGATTTCATGATCCTGTTGGTGAAGACCATCCTTTCCACTTTGCTTGTGCTGTTGGTAGGTGAGTTTCTACCTAAAATGCTGTTCCGCATTAATCCCAATGCCATCCTCTCGTTTTTTGCCTTCCCGACCTTTTTGTGCTATTGCCTCCTCTATCCGCTCATCTTGATTTATACGGGTGTCTCAGAGCTCATCATCCGTTATGTGTTGCGACTCAAAGTGGAACGCGAAGAATATAAATTCAGTACGGTCGACTTGAACGATCTCATCGCCGAATATGCTGACGCTCCTGAGGCTGATGAAGACATGCAACAAGAGATACAACTGTTCCAAAATGTGATGGAATTCCGTTCGGTGAAACTTCGTGAGTGCATGGGGCCGCGAAACGAGATCGAATCCGTCAGGTTGACAGATTCCATCGATGCAGTGAAGGCTCGCTTCGAGGAGACCAAACACTCGAAGCTGATTGTGACGGGCGAAGGCATTGACGATATCGTGGGCTATGTCCACCTGAACGATGTCGTGCGCGCAGTGGCCGAACACCGCACAGCGACATTGGCCGAGTTGATCCGTAAGATTGACTTTTTCCCTGAGACCTACACGGCCGACCGTCTGCTGAAGCATTTCATTGCCAAGAGGCAGGGTGTGGCCGCTGTTGTGGATGAATTTGGCGGCACCGCGGGTATCGTCACCATGGAAGATGTTGTGGAAGAGATTTTTGGTGAAATCGACGATGAATATGACGTAGAGGAAGAAGTAGAGAAGGTGGTGAACGACAACACCTTCGTCTTCTCGGCCCGTCTGGAAATCGACTATCTTAACGACACTTACAAACTCGACCTGCCCGTCTCCGACGATTATGAGACCTTGGCGGGCATGATACTACACTATTGCGAAAGCATTCCCGAACAAGGTCAAGTACTGAAAATCGGGCAATATAGGGTGAAAATCCTGAAAGCGTCACATATGAAATTGGATGAGGTTGAGTTGAAAATAGAAAAGTGAAATAATTGATATTCAATTTAATACATGGTATTTTTGACAAAAATCATGGCGTTTGAAAAATAAAAATCAAACATTTATCCCTACGAGTTGAAATCTTTACTAAATTTGCACGCTCAAAATTGAAGTTTAATAGTAAATAGAAAATAGCATTATGGCAGCAATTGAAAAAATTAGAAGACACTCTGGATTGTTGATTGCAATCATTGGTATTGCTTTGTTGGCCTTTGTCTTACAAGACCTTTTCCAGAGCCAGGGAAGAAACACGGGCCCGTCTGTGGCAGTCGTCGATGGCGACAAGATTTCTGTGAGAGACTATGAACAACTGAAAGACAGGAACCTCGAAAGCAGAAAGTCTTCCTCAAACAACAACAATCTCTCTTCGGCTGAGACCTATAGCATCTACAACAACACGCTTGAGGAGATGATCAAAGAAAACCTCATGACCAAAGAGTATGATGCTGCAGGTATCGGTATCACCTCTGAAGAGCTCATGGACCAATTGACTGGCGAGAAACCGCACGAGTGGGTGGTGCAGAGCTTCAGCGATGCCAACGGCTTCGACCCGCAGCGCGTGAACGAATATCTCCAGAACTTGAGCAGTTTGCCGGCTGAATATTACGATCGCTGGCTCGATTTCGAGAAGGCATTGAAGCAAAACCGCTTGGAGACCAAGTTTGACAATCTGGTGAAGGCCTCCTATTTCCTTCCTACCGCTTTGGCTCAGAAGTATTACGAGAATAAGAACATGAAAGCTTCGGCTGATATCATCGCCTTGCGTTATACCACCATTCCGGATTCGACGGTGACCGTCACCGATGCCGACAACAAGGCATTCTATGCCGAGAACAAATATCGTTATGAGACGGACGAAAGACGCGACATCGAGTATGTCGTTTTTGAAATCAAGCCTTCTTTGGAAGACCGTCAAGAAGCCTTGAAGGCTGTCCAAGACATGAGAGCCGACTTCGTCGCCACCGATAATGTCGCTAGCTTTGTGAATGCCAACTCCGACAAGCGTTACGACAGCACATGGATGGGCCGTAAGGATGTGCCCGAACAAATCGAACAGCCCATTTTTGACAATGGCAATGGTGTGGGTTATGTGTTTGGCCCTTATGAAAACGAAGATGCTTTCAACCTGGTGCGCATCGTTGATATGCAGAACCGTCCCGATTCACTGAAAGCCAGCCATATCCTCATCAGTTATAAAGACGCTTATGGCAGTCAAGACACCATCAGCAAAGATCAGGCTGAAGCTAAGGCCAATGAGCTTTTGGCACAGCTGAAAGCCGCCAAGAACAACGACGAACTCTTTGCCCAGATGGCTGCAGAATATAATACCGATGCCACGAAAGACAAAGGCGGTGACCTCGATTGGTTCACCGATGGTGCCATGGTGCCGCAGTTCAATGAATATGTGGTGAACAACCCCGTTGGCTCGCTGGGTATCGTGGAAACCATGTTTGGCTATCATATCGTTAAGGTCACTGGCAAGACCCAACCCCAACCTAAAGTGCGCCTGGCCTATCTGACCCACGAAATCACTTCGAGCACGAAGACCTATCAGAACATTTATGCCGAGGCCAACAAGTTCGTCACGGAAAACAGAACCTACGACCAATTCAATAAGGCTATCGAAGAACAAGGCCTTACCAAACGCACTATGCCGAGAATGAACAAGTCGACTTATCAGATTGCCGGCATTGACAATCCTCGCGAAATCGTGCGCTGGGCTTTCGATGAAAAGACTAAGAAAGGCGATGTCTCCGAGAAGATCTTTGAACTTGACAATATGCTGGTTGTGGCTGCTTTGACGGGCGTTGTCCATGAGGGCTATGCTCCGTTGGAGGCCATTCTCGATCAGGCTAAGTATCAGATCCTGAATAAGAAGAAAGGTGAAATCGCTGTCGAGAAGATGAAAGCCTGCGGCAATGATGTCAACAGAATGGTGAGTGAACTGGGTGCCGAGTCAACGACGGTTTCCGATATCACGCTTGATTCGCGTGTTTTGGGTAACTTCGGTGTTGAAGCCGACATCGTGGGCACGCTCCTCGGTATGAAGGAAGGTGAGGAAGTGGGTCCCATCGCTGGCAACAGTAGCGCTTTCATCATCAAGAATGTTAGATTTACGCAACCTGCCGCAACGAACAACTATAGTGACATCATTAGGGAAAAGACCAGCCAGTTCACTAACAAAGTCGTGAGTGGCAACGTCTATAACGCCTTGAGAAATCAAGCTAAGATCAAAGACAACAGAACTGAGATATTCTAAGTTCTGCTTGTTTTTGTCGGACATAAATAATTTTTTTCATGGTAATGGGTGTGCCGGGATGTCTCGGTGCACCTTTTTTTGATAGTAACACACTATTTCGCATAGCTTAGCGTTATTAATATAAACAACAGAATCAACTCATTTTAAAATTATAAACCAAGATGAAAAAACTGAAATGCTTTTTGTTTGTCGCAGCTGTCGCGTTGTCGCTCATTGGCTGCCGTAAACCTGTCGAAGTGTCTTTTGCTCATGCATCACAAGAGATTGAAGCACAGGGAGGTTCTATCGAAGTGGAACTCAAGTCAAATGGTGAGTGGACCATTGATCCCGTTGCCGATTGGGTGACCGTTTCGCCCATGTCTGGTAATGGCGATGCCACGTTGACCCTGACCGCCGATGCAAATACCGGTGAGAGCAGGTCGACCGAAATCAAGGCAGCCACCAAAGATAATTCAGCAGTGCTGACTTTGACGCAAAAGGCTCCGCAATACTATATCAGTGTGACACCCAATGAAATCCAAAGTGGCATGGAGGGCGGTGAATTTGTCATTGAGGTGTCGGCCAATATCGATTGGACGATCGAATCGCCCCAATGGGTCACCTGTTCGATGATGGAAGGCTCCAACAATGCTATGGTGACTTTGACAATCGCTCCAATAGGTGGCGATTTCTCCACAAATCGTGTTGGCGATGTTGTTTTTGGCAATGGAACCGTGTCCGATATGATTCATGTGGTTCAGGCTGTGGAGCCAGTCAACCCCATCGAAGTCAATCCCAACCGACTTCAATTTGTGTGTACGGGAGAGACCCTCACGGTGAATGTGTTGTGTGAGGAGCCATGGACGGCTACCACAATGCTTGACTGGATTACCCTTAGCCAAACTGAAGGGGAAGCCAACGCTGAACTTAGCGTTACTGTCGAAGAAAACCCGCTCTATGAACAACGTCAGGGTTCCGTTTCGTTTACCAACACCAGCGGCGCTTCAACCGTGCTCATTGTCCGACAGGACGCCAGTCCCGACCCACATTTCCTCGATGTCTCCCCGCTTACTTTTGAATTTGGAAAAGATGGTGGCAATGCCGAAATCACCGTAGGATGTGATACCGATTGGGAGTTTGACTTGGAATGTGATTGGTTGACGCTGTCGCAAACGACGGGTACAGGCAATGCCACTGTTGTGTTGACGGCAGCACCTAATGTCATTCAGGAAGCCCGTGTTTTTGAATTTCATATCAAATCGGGCACTTTGTCTTACGACTTGAATGTATCACAAGAAGCTGGCGACGAACCTCTTGTCGGCTCCTTTGTGCCCGATACACTGTATGTGACGTATACTGGAGGCTTGCAAACGGTTTCTTTGATGTCGAACACTTCATGGACGCTTCAGTTCTGTGACTGGGTTTCGTCGTTGACCAACGCTGGCGTTGGTGATGCCACATTCGACATGATTGTGGACAGCAATCAAGGTTCCGAGACTCGTACGGGTTTTGTCAACGCTGTGCATGGTGGCCAAGTGCTGTGCACTATGGTGATTGTCCAAGAAGGCAAGCCCGACTTGCTGGAGGTCGATGTTGATCAGTTTGATGTCCGTCCCGAAGGTGGTGAGTTCTCCTTCCATATTACATCGAACCAATCATGGGTGATTTCAACAGATGTGAACTGGATTCATCCTACCCCTGAGAGCGGTTTTGCGAATACCGATGTTAATGTGGTAGTGGACGCGATGATGACAACGCATCCAAGAGAGGGCCATATGGTCATTAAGGCGGCCTCAGGAAAGACGGTCACGGTCACAGTGACCCAACAACATTAAAAACAAAAAAGGGAGCTTGGCTCCCTTTTTTGTTTGTGCGGTGTCGTATTGGGCTTTAGAACCCCATGCTGAACCAGTACCAGAATTTGTTTTCCATTTCTTTCCAAGCTTGGCGCGTCGAGGCGGCAAAGTCGGAAGTATATTGGTTGAGGAGCTCGGTGGCTTCCTTGGTCTTGCCTTCGGCAATCATGGCTTGGGCTTTGTTCTCGATGGCGGGAATCTCGTCGAAAGCCTTTTGCTCGAAGCGGTTAGCATTGTCCATCAAGGTTTTTTTGGTGCGGCCCCATTGCACGGTGGCTAATTTGTTGGCTTTGCGATAGTGCCAAATCCAAGCCTCGTCGCGATAGCGCAGCTGACCGCATTTGTCGAAGCCTTCGGGCAGGGTGGTGGAGCCTGAGAAAATCGGGATGCGTGGGCTTTGTCCCGGGTTGTCACAGCTCATCCAGCAGATGGCACCGATTTCGTCGGGCATCCAGCTACGGCATTGGATGATGTGATGGTAGCTGCTCCAAGCCACGGCCACGGTGCGCTGGAAGTTGACGGTGCCAGGGGCGAGATAATTGAGCGTGTTCATCGTGGCGGAAGTGAGCCAAGGGTTGGCAATGGGGCTGATGATGGTGTCGTTGACCACGGTGCCGTCGTCTTGGCGTTTCTTGGCCACCATTTTCACGTTGCGGGTCATGTCCATGTCGGTGCCTTCGTAGGTGCTACGGAAGAGTTCCATCACCTTGCGGACGTCAACGTTTTCGTCGGGTTTCACCGAGAAGGGCAGTTCGGGCATGTCGCGGTTGAGGTTCAAAGAAGGTGCCAGCTGGCTGAGGATGAAGAATTCGCGGTCGCTGTAGTTCTTGCCACCACCGTATTCAGCACGGAAGGCCTTCCAGAAGACGAAGTCGTCCTTGCCGTCCCAGAGGCCATATTTCTTCGCTACGGCTTCGCAGTTGTCGGAGCAATAGAAATCCTTGCTGCCGCGTTCGAGTTTGCCAATGCGGGCGATGTTGGCGCTAACGCCCACTTCGTCGTCGGGGATGCGTTTGGCGGCCCATACGCCACCGATTTTGTCGGGGCCTTCACCGAGGATTTCCATTTGCCACACTTCGTTTTTGTCGGCGATGGTGATGCATTCGCCGCCGTCGCCATAGCCGTATTCCTTGATGAGTTGTCCGATGAGCTGGATGGCGTCGCGGGCGTTGTCGCAGCGCATCAAGGCCACGCGCTGCAATTCTTCAATCATGAACATGCCTTTCGGGTTGACCAAGGTGTCGGGGCCAGAGAAAGTCGTTTCGCCGATGGCCAATTGTTTCTCGTTGAGGCAAGGATAGGCCGTGTTGAGATAGGCGTAGGTGTGGGCCACTTGCGGGATTTCGCCGGCCAATTCGAGGCCACGGTTGTCGAAGGGGTCTTCGGTGTGCATGGTGCCTTTGTAGACCTTGTGGGTTTCAACCACTTCAGTGTCGTTTCCTTTTTTCTTTTTGCCCTTGGGCGTTTCGACGATTTTGTGGTCGGCGGCGGGTTCCCAACGCATCCAGGTGCGGTAGCGACCGTCGCAGGTGTGGGAGGTGATGACTGAGCCGTCGGTAGAGGCTTTCTTGCCCACCATGATGCTCGTGCAGTTGGCGCCAACGAGGCGCTCGTTTTCGTCTTGAGCCATGGCGCCGAGGCCGATGAGCAGAAGACCAGAAAGGAGTAATGATTTGAATTTAAGCATATTGATAATGTTTGTGTTCGTATTCAAGAAGTCGGCCCTTCGGCCCTTCGAGGTGCCTCAGGGACCGCAGCCTCAAGGCACTTAACTCAAGGCTGATTGGAAGTTCAAAAATAGGAAAGAAAATGGTTCGTCGGGGCTTTTTTTCTGATTATTTTTGAAATGATGCTGTGAGAATCGAATTATTCTCTATTTTTGTATGCAGTAATCACCTTAAAACTAAGCATTATGAGAAAATTAGTATTACTCTTTGGGCTTATAGCCATTTCAATTGGAGCTTTGGCTCAAAACAAGGGAGATATGTACGTTTTGACATCTATCCATGCCTCGTTGGGTAAGTTCTCATCATACGAGATTTATAACAATCAAACGACGCAATTGTCACAACAGCCAATGAATACCGAATTCGAATTAGGAATCGGTTTTGGCTATTTCGTGACGGATGGTTTTCGCCTCGAACTCGCTGTCTCTGGCTATTCAATTCAATCCCCTCGTGAGAAAGTGTCTACAGTTTGGTTGAATAACATTAACAGAGGCATTACGCTCAGCCCGAATGTTTCATATTATTTCCAGCTTGCTGACCGATTCTACTATACCCCTGAGGTCGGTGTCAGTTTCGATCTTGGGAAATACACGCATGAAGAATCGAGTTATCAATCGTCATCATATCCTTATAGAGGCTTTTATTTGTATGCCAATTTGTTGGCTTTCCAATTTAAGGTAACCCCAAGATTCTCGATGGGTGTGGTCGCTGGAGATTTACAATATGGTAGTCTGAAGTATTATTATACGGGCGAGCCATTCTATGAAAGCGAATCATTTAGGTTCAGATGGAATAGTGGCTCCATCGCAGCTTTTTTCTATTTCTGAACTATTCCCAAAACAACTCCTCCGCCACACCGTCGGCGAAGAGCATCTGCTCGTCGGTGAGGTAGAGGAATTCTCGTGTCTGTGAGAGACGGCCTTGTGCAACCAAGGGTTGGGCGTGTTGCTCACAGAAGGTCGAAAACCTTTCGCCCATCTCGCGTTTCATCCATTTCAGGTCGATGCCCCAATGCGTGCGCAGGCGCAGCATGACGTATTCATCGTAACATTGTTCGGGCGAAAGTTGTTCTTTTTCTTGGACACGCTTTGCGTTATTGCGAGGAGGCACGACGAAGCAATGATGCGATACGGCAGACATGGCTTCGCAATAATCCACAACACTGGAAACATTCCACTGCCGCGAAGCCCCGTCGAAGGAATGCGCCGAAGGTCCGAAGCCAGCGTAGGGTGTTCCGAACCAGTAGCTTGCATTGTGTTTGGAGTGCATCCCACGTTTGCAGAAGTTGGAAATCTCGTAATGCAGATAACCGTTTTCCTTGGCGCCTCGGCAAAGGATTTCGTAGTCGCGGAGGGCATCCTCCTCGTTGATGGGTTGTGCCTTACCTAATTCTATTTGTTTCGTCAGGATGGAATTGGGTTCAAGCGTGAGCGCGTAGGCCGAGAGGTGCGGCAGGTCGTAATCGAAGAAGATGTCCAAATTGTGGCTCCATTGCTTGGCATCGGAGGTGGGAAGACCGTAAATCAGGTCGATGCTGATGTTGTCGAATCCGGCTTGTTTGGCCCAGTCGAGACATTGTCGGGCATGGTTGGCATTGTGTTTCCGCCCTAAATACTTCAAATCTTCATCGAAGAAGCTCTGGATGCCAATGCTGAGCCTATTGACACCCATTTTGTGCAAGGCTTGCAGATAGTCCAACGACAGTGTGTCGGGATTGGCTTCAAGGGTGATTTCATGGTTTTCGGCAAGGGGATAATGCGTATTAATAAGGTGTAGCAAATCGTCTATTTCGCTAACAGTGAGCAGGGAAGGGGTGCCACCGCCAAAATAGATCGTGTTGACGGTCTCCGATTTGAGGTAACGTTTTCTCGTGACCATTTCCTCCTTCAGTGCCCCCAAAAACCGCTCTTTCAGCTTCAATGAGGGCAACGAATAGAACCCGCAATAGCCGCATTTCGACTTGCAGAAAGGGATATGGATGTAGATGCCGGACATGCTGCAAAAATAAGAAAAGTCCCGCATTTGCGGGACTTTTCTATGATTTAGGAACGAATTGCATTAATCCTTTTTGCACTTTTCGCAACCGCCGAGGCACTTGTAGCACAGACCGGCAAGGCCAGCGCCGACGAGCGGGGCCACGATGAAGAGCCACACTTGGCTCATGGCGCTCCAAGCACCACCGCAGTTGGAGAACAGGGCCACGCCGAGTGAACGGGCGGGGTTGACCGAAGTATTGGTCAACGGGATGCTGATGAGGTGGATGAGCACGAGGGTGAGACCGATGGCCAGACCGCCGAACTTACCATTGGCGTGACGGCTGTCGGTGATGCCGAGGATGACCATCAGGAACACGAAGGTGAGCAGGCACTCAACGAGGAAAGCACCACCCATCGAGATGGCTTGATAGTCGGCATTGCCAGTGGCAGCAGCGAAATCAGCACCAAAGCCATTGGAGGCAAACACGCCAGTGGCACCGCCACCGATGGCATTCCAAATCACAAGCAACAAGGCACCGGCGATGATGGCGCCAATGAATTGGGCGCACCAATAAACCAGCATTTCCTTAGCGGTCATGCGGCCATTGACGAACACGCCAAAGCTGACGGCGGGGTTGAGGTGGGCACCCGAGATGTGACCAATGCCGTAGGCCATGGCAATCACGGTGAGACCAAAGGCGATGGCAACGCCGAGGAAACCAACGTGGCCAAACAAGGCAGTACCGCAACCGCCAAACACCAAGACGAACGTGCCGAACAATTCGGCGAAGAATTTGTTAGATGTCTTCATAACTTTTTAATTTTTAATTAGTTATTAGGTTAATTAGTGTTCTTGATCATTCGTTTGCCCGAAAGGAATCACTCCTTAGGGACACTGCAAATGTACAAAAATCTCAAGGTATGACAATAATTCGGAGAAAAAAAATGCTTCATGTGGTTTTAGAATGGCTTGTTTGGATGACGTCAAGCGCTTCATTCTTTGGGTCTTGTCAAGTTCAATGACGTTTTCAATCCCCTTTTTTTCCGTTTCGTGCCATGGTGTGAATGCGCATAGTGATAATTAAGGTATTTTTGCCTCGTTAATGAAGTTAATGAATTGTTTTTTTCCAGGCCGGTTAATTTTATTAACTGGCCTGTTTTTTGCCTAATGAAGAAAGCTATCTTAATATTGATGTTGTCGACGCTGACGTTTTTGGCGGTAGCGCAAGAGACGCATTCTTATCGGTTCTCGCTTGAGGATTGTTTGCGTTATGCAGTGGCCAACAGCAATGAGCGTAAGTCGATGGAACTTGCAGGCCAATCGTTGGAGACCACTTATGAGCAATCGAAAAAGCAACGGTTGCCCAACTTAAGTGCCTCGATGGGACAGAACTTCTCAAACAATGAGAATGGATGGTCGACCTCAGGCAATGTTGGCGTGGGCTCGTCGGTGACCCTATACCAGGGAGGCAACATCAATAAGACCATTGAGCAGAACCAGCTCTATATGGAGCGCAACGAGGCGCAAATCGAACGCTATGACCATCAACTGACTTCGCAGATCCTGCAATGTTTTCTCAATATTCTCGGAAACGAGGATATGGAGAAGTATCAACTCGAAGTGCTCAAAACCAGTCGCGAGCAGGTGAAACAAGGGCGAGTGCGGCATAAGGTTGGATCGATTCTTGAAAGTGATTTGTTGTTGCTTGAGGCGCAGTATTACAGCGATTCGAATAATGTGGTTGATACGCGTATCAACATCGAAAACAACCTATTGGATTTGAAGGTACTGCTCTCGATGAACCCAACCGACGATTTGGAGATCGTGTCGCCCAACGCCGACAGCCTCGATGATTTGGGGACCAGTCTTCCCACAGAAGAGGAAGCCGTACGAATGGCCTTGGAGTATATGCCCGACTTGCGTGTGAGCGACTATGGTATTCGCCTTGCCGAGAAGAGTGTCGACCTCGCCAGGGGCAACTATTTTCCTTCTGTTTCGGCCAATGCCAATGCGGGTGTGAACGTGCTTTCTTTTGATGGTGACGGCAATTCCAAATGGTATGGCAAGCCTTCCGAATCGGTCGGCATTTCGATGAGCATCCCGATTTATAGTCGAGGCGCAACCAAGGCTAATGTGAAGAAAAGCCGTATTGCCCTTGAACAAGCCAGGCTCGATTATGAGCAGGCTGAGTTGGTAGTACGCCAAACGGTTGTCCAAGCGTATCGTGATGTGGTTTCTGCCTATAATGCCTATAAAGTGTCACGGTTGAAAGAAGAAGCTTATGGCAAGAGTTTTAATGCATACAATGTCCAATATCAATATGGAAGCATCACGACTGTTGAGCTGCTTCAGCAACAGAATAATTATCTGAACGCCCTCAATGCCTTTGTCCAAAACAAGTATTCCTTGATGATGAAACGCAAGGTTTTGGATATGTATATGGGTCGACAAATTACCTTATAATTATGAAAAAGAAGACAAGGATATGGTTGATTATCGTGGGCATCGTCATTGTGGCGATCGCTGTGTTTTTGATTACAAAGGCAAGCAATTCGGCCAAAAAAGAACTAGTGATTCGCACTCATGTGGTGAACGAATACACCGTTGAGAACACGGTTACCGCAACGGGTACCATCGAACCGGTTGAAACCGTCGAAGTGGGTACGCAGGTGTCGGGCAAGGTCGAAAAGATTTATGTTGACTTCAACGACGAGGTCAAAAAGGGCGACCTTTTGGCCGAGTTGGACAAACTGACACTCAACCAGAACGTCAGTCGCGCCAAGGCCAGTTTGACTTCGGCTGAGAGTCAACTCAATTACGCCAAACTCACCTACGAGCGTACCAAGCAGCTTTACGAATCCAATGCAGCCACATTGGCGGCCTATCAAGAAGCTCAAAACAGCTACACGCAGGCCCAGATGAGCAAGAAAAACGCGCAAGCCGCCTACGACCAAGCGAAGGTCGATTTGGCCTACGCCGAAATCTATTCGCCCATCGACGGCATCGTGCTCGACCGCGCCGTGGAGGTGGGACAAACCGTGGCTGCTTCGTTCAGCACACCAACCTTGTTTACTTTGGCCAACGACCTGACCAAGATGCAAGTGGAAGCCGACGTCGACGAAGCCGACATCGGGCAGGTGAAAGTGGGACAGCGGGTGACCTTCACCGTCGATGCCTACATGGATGATGTTTTCGGTGGCACTGTGAACCAAATCCGGATGAAACCCACCACCACGAGCAATGTGGTGACCTATACCGTTATCATCGATGCGCCCAATCCCGACCAGAAGCTTTTCCCTGGCATGACCGCCAGCGTAACCATCGTCACCGAAGAACAAACGGGATTGGCTGTGCCTGCCGAGGCTTTCAATTTCACTCCCGATGAGCAGGTGCTGAAAGCCATCCGTAAGGCTGATAAACCTGATGGACAACGTCCGGAGCTGCCTCAAGGCGAACGCCCACAGATGGAAGATAATACGGCAACAAGTCATACGACGGTGTGGTTGAAGAAAGGCAACGACATGATGCCGCGTCCCGTCAAGGTGGGAATGAGTGACGGTGCCTACAAGATTATTGAACAAGGCGTGCAGGCTGGCGACTCAGTAGTGCTTTCGGCACAGTATGTCGTTAAAGAGAAGACGAAAAAAACAGGAGAGAATCCTTTCATGCCTGGCCCTCCGGGAAGGAACAACAAGAACAACAAGAACAATAACAACAATAACAAAACAGGTGGTGGCCCTGGCGGTCCAATGTAGTCATGAGCGCGCAACAATCCATCATTAAGGTCGAAAACCTCAAGCGGACATTCGTCGTTGGGACCGAGGAAGTACATGCTCTCAAAGGTGTGTCGTTCGACATCTTCCAAGGCGAGTTCGTGAGCATCATGGGCTCGTCGGGAAGTGGCAAGTCGACTTTGCTCAACATCCTTGGCTGTCTCGACCAGCCCACCTCGGGCGAGTACTACATCGACGGCATCTCGGTGCGCGAGCGGACGAAAAACGAGCTGTCGGAGATTCGAAACCGCAAGATCGGGTTTGTGTTTCAGTCCTATAATCTTTTGCCGCGAACTTCGGCTCTCGAAAACGTGGAATTGCCGTTGGTTTACAACCCCGATGTGTCGCACAAGGAACGTCATGAGCGTGCACAACATGCCTTGGAGCTTGTCGGATTGAAAGAACGTATGGGTCACATGCCCAACCAACTCTCGGGTGGCCAACAGCAGCGTGTGGCCATCGCTCGTGCCTTGGTCAACGACCCTGTGATTGTGTTGGCTGACGAAGCCACAGGCAATCTCGACACGCGTACGTCCTACGAAATCATGAGCCTGTTTCAGAACCTACACGAGCAAGGCAAGACCATCGCCTTCGTGACCCACGAATCTGACATTGCTGTTTTTACAAGTAGAACGATATTCCTACGCGACGGCCACATCCTGCGCGATGAAGCCGTTGCGACCCAATCAGCAGCCGAAGCGCTTGCGGCATTACCCATGGAAAACGACTATTGATATGGATATACTGAACCTCATAAGGATTTCGGCGAAAGCCCTGTTGCGCAACAAGACACGCTCGGCCCTTTCCATGCTTGGTATCGTGATAGGTATCGCTGCCGTCATTGCAGTGGTCAACCTTGGTGAAGGCCTAAAGCAAAGCACAGCCAACCAGCTTTCCGACATGGGCACCAACCTCATCATGGTGATGCGTGCCAACCAACGTCGCGGCGGCGTGAGCATGGGCTCTTCAAACGTGCAGTCGCTCAAGGTGCGCGACTGCGAGTTGATCGAAAAAAACGCCAAAAACGTCACGATGGTCAGTCCGGTGGTCAATAGCGGCGGCCAGTTGGTGAACGGATCAAAGAACTGGTCGGGCACGGTGTATGGCGGTTCGCCCGACTACCTCGAAATCCGCAAGTATGAAATCGCCACGGGTGTCAACTTCACTGACGAAGACGTGAAGAAATACGCCAAGGTCGGCTTGATTGGCCAAACCATCGCGGAAGAGCTTTTTGATGATGGTGAAGACCCCATTGGCAAAACCATCCGTGTGGGCAACATGCCTTTTAAGGTCATTGGCACTTTGAAGGAACGTGGCGAAAACAGCATGGGCATGGACCAGGACGACCTTGTGGTGATGCCTTACTCGACCGTGCAGAAGCGCATGTTGGGTGTCGACTATATCCAACAAATCGTTTGTTCGGCGGCATCCGAAAACCTGGCTGAGGCTGCCGTCGAGGAAATCGAAAGCATCCTTCGTGCTTCGCACAAGATTCCAGAAGGCGGCGATGACGATTTCGACGTGCGCACACAGCAAGAGATGCTTGAAATGATGACTTCGATGACGAGTATGATCACCACAGTGCTGATAGCCATCGCCTTGATATCGTTGCTCGTGGGTGTCATTGGCATCATGAACATCATGTATGTCACGGTGACAGAACGCACCAAGGAAATAGGTCTTCGCATGTCGATTGGCGCCAAAAACGCAGCCATCTTGATGCAGTTCCTAACCGAAAGCATGATTTTGAGTCTTATCGGTGGCATTTTGGGCGTGATTTTGGGCTTGGTGCTGTCCTATGTCGTTTCATTGGCCATGTCGCTTCCTTATGTGGTCAATGTGCTGTGGATGGTGATTTCTTTTGTTTCGTGCGCCATTTTGGGCCTTATTGCCGGCTTTTTCCCTGCGTTGAAGGCTTCGCGCACCGACCCCATCAATGCTTTGCGATACGAGTAATCTAAAACCAAGAAAATATGGGAATCACAAGAAACTACGATGTTGACAATTATCTGCCAATGAAGCGGATCGTATTGCTTTCTTTTGCAATAACGATTGCTTTTTATATCCTTTATACGTTTTCTCAATATTTTGGCCGGCCCAATTTCCCCAATAATAGCATTAAGGAGGAATTGAGGCTGGACTTGGGTGATAAGGGTGGCGATACGCGGACGATGGAGATGACGCGACATCATCGTCCGGGGCCGCCTCATGGCGAACTCGGGCCTGACGGTAAGTCCGCCTTTAAGCGCCCCAAGTTGGCCCACAAGCTTTTGTTGAACATGCCGCTGACCTTCATCCTCGTTTTCAGCGTGTTTTTTTTCAACAAGCGAATCTTGGGCATAAAGTTTAAGTATCATCGTGATCAATTGGTGGCAAGCATTTTGGGATCGTTATTCATCGCATTGCTGTTTAGTACCTTGTTCACACTATTGCAGCTACGCATTTGGCCCCACTTGCCAGGACCTCCCAAGTCGACGTTCCATCATGTAAGAAGCGGTTGGTTGGGCGACCTGCCTTTGATGGCAATCGCCGTCATGGCGTGCTATTTGCTGCGGTCTCTGTACCAAGAAAAGATTGTGGCCGTGGAGAACGAAACGTTACGGACAGAGAATATCAGAACACGTTATGAGGCGTTGAAGAACCAAATGGACCCGCATTTTCTCTTCAATTCGTTGAACACGTTGAAGTCGTTGATCGAGACCGATGTCGACAAGGCGGAAGAGTTTGTGCAGCAACTCTCGTCAGTGTTGCGATATACTTTGCAGAACAGCGAAGTGGTGTCCTTGTCGGATGAATTGACATGTGTGGAGGCATACTGCAATATGATGCAGATTCGCTATGGCGACAATTTGCGGTTTGTGGTGGAAATCAATCCGAAGTATCGTGATTATAAGGTGTTGCCCTTGTCGATCCAAGGCTTGATTGAGAATGCCATCAAGCATAATGTGATTTCGAGTAGGCAACCTTTGACCGTCCATGTCGTTTCGGGCGAGGAAACTGTAAAGGTGAGCAATACCATTCAACCCAAAATGACTCAAGAAGAGGGTAGTGGCATTGGGCTGGCCAATCTGGTGGAACGCTATCGCATCAAGTGGAACGAAAATGTGGAAATATTTGACGATGGAAAGGTTTTTATTGTAACTTTGCCTCTTAAACAAAACGAATAAACACTATGAAAGCACTGATTATTGAAGACGAAATAATGGCTGCACAAACCCTTCAGAAGCTATTGGGGGAAGTGAGACCAGATGTCGAGATTGCCGATGTCCTCGAATCGATTGAAGAAAGCGTGGAATGGTTGCAGCAAAACACCATGCCCGACCTCATATTCATGGACATTCACCTGGCCGACGGCTCTGCATTTGCTATTTTTGAGCAGGTCAACGTCACCTGCCCCGTCATTTTCACTACGGCATACGACGAGTATGCATTGAAGGCTTTTGAGGTGAATAGCATCGACTATCTTTTGAAGCCTGTCAGTAAAGACGCATTGGAACACGCTTTAAACAAGTATCATAACTTGGCAGAGAAGAGAGTCAATGCTGAGCAAATCGAGAAGCTGTTGACTCAACTGGGGGAGAAGAAGAATTATAGGAAATTCTATCTGATGCCAGAACGCGACAAACTTATTCCTCTCGCAGTGCAAAATATCGCATATGTGTACATTGATGCCAAAACGGTGAAAATCATCTCGAAAGAGGGGAAGACATATTATGTCAGTAGTACGTTGGACGACTTGATGGACGACCTTGACCCTTATTTGTTTTTCCGTGCCAACCGCCAATTCATCGTTGCCCGCGACATGATCAAAGACGTGTCGGTGTGGTTCGGCAACAAACTAGCCATCAATCTTACGGTCGATGTGCCAGAGAGGATTATTGTAAGTAAGGCGCGCGTTGCGGAGTTTAAAATATGGTTTACAAGATAATAAACTGGTTTTCAGTTGAATATAAAAATGAAGAAAAATTTTTGAATAAAAAGTATTGCAGGAAAGAAAAAAGGTTGTACCTTTGCACCCGCAAAACGATGCTTCCGTAGCTCAGTTGGTAGAGCACCTGACTCTTAATCAGGGTG